>REDV01000104.1 GCA_007695365.1 Cryomorphaceae bacterium
TCATTTCGCCAGAGTCACACTTAGAATGAAAAGCATGATTGAAGCAATAAATAAAATGAATAAAGTCACAGAAAAAAGAGCGGCTAATTTCACGCAAACACCAGGGAAACGACTCATTAGCGAGATGTAATGAAAAATCAATCAAGGTCTTGCAATATCACGCAAACTTGAAGAAAGGACTCATATCACATAAACGAAAAGCATGATTGAAGCAATAAATAAAATGAATAAAGTCATAGAAAAAGATCGGCTTATTTCACGCAAACGGAAAGAAAACCCTGATTACATACGAAACGGCATTGATTGATTCTGGCCTGGAAACACAAAACGGATGAATGATGAAACAATGATAAGTGACATAAAAACAAATAAATAGTACAAACTAAAACCCAAAAAGTATGATGAGCAAAATGAAAGTTATGGAAGTGGAAGCCTTGGATATAAAAGGTCAAATTAACAATCTCAGAGCATTTGTGGCCGAGGAATTCATAAAGGACCCTAATCTTATTGAGATAACGGTACGATACACTTACTTCCTCGCTTTAGAAGGAGATTTGCGCATTGCCGAGAGAGTCTTTCACAGAGATGCAGATGATTGGGTACACGAAAAAGTGCTCGCATACATGCCTGATCGCGATGCGCGAGTGATAGATGTGGATGTGTTTACATCAGATGTATATCTGGACGACGCGTGGGAATTAATGGAATGGAGTGATGAATTTTTACTCTACGCCGCTTAAGGCGGGCCATCATAGAGAAAATCATACCTGCGACTTACTTTTTTGAATATTAACTGATAAACAATAAGCCAAATGAAAAATCTGAATAAAATGACCCGTGCCGAACAAACCGAATTGTACGATTTGATTACCGCCAGTGTAGTTAAAACCTTTAATAAATATGGGCATCGCATCAATCATGCAACGCTCAAGCGCGTGGTGTTCTATATGGACTGCTACGATATATGTATCAGCCATGTCATCAAACAGGTGGTGAAATACAATGCGGAGAAAGGAGAGTTTGAGGCATGGTTGAATCGGGTTGTGCACAACAAATGTCTGGACTTTATGCGGGCCCAGAAGAATGCTACCGTTGTGGTGCCCATAACTTATGACTATGACAATGCGCACACATTGTGGGAGAGCAAATCGCGCGAGGAGTTTGAGGCAATAGAACTCATGCTTGAAGCAATGGAAAACCTCTGTCCGCGTAAGCGCCAGATATTGGAGTTGCGATTGCAGAATTTGTCCTATGCGGAGATTGCCGAAATAATGAATGTCTCAGAAAAATCTGTAGGTACCATAATTAATCGCGCCAAACGCTACCTGAAGCGTTGGATGGAAGGGGGGAATAGGGCGGCTTGACCTTTTCGGTGTAGTGCAAAGCGTATTGATCGATCACGATTGAAAATGAATGTACCTCACGCATTGCGCCTGACCATTCCCCGTGGGTTGTCCTTTATGCCATTTGTTGCTGAAGGCAGTCTTCTGAATGCGCGGCACAATCAACCGGTCAAACGAATGACCTCGTTCCGCAAGTATAAATCTCCTGGTACCACCGTCTGTAGCGTTTAATTCCATAACCGCTTGGGCGGTGGTACCAGAACCCGCGTAAAAATCCAGTACCGTTTCGTCCTTCTCCAGGTTGAAATCAATAAGATAACGAATCAATGACACCGGTTTGGGATGGGCAAAGTCGCCAACTGATCCAAACTGGTGCTGCAGTTCGCGTGTGGCATCTTCATAGGTTCCCACATTCACTTTCGCATTGATGAGATTGGACGGGGTGTCTCTCCCGTATTCAGGCTTTCGGTAAACCGGTACCAGTTTTTTCGTCAGGAATTCCACACGGACACCCTGTGCCAATTGATTTTCGAAGTACTGTTGCGACCATTTGAATCGCCCCGAAAGAGTGGCCGGTTGTTGCAAAACGCCATCCTTTACGAGTAGCGGGGTTGTTAACGTGATTGCATATTTGGCCGTTCCGTATTCCCCCGGAGAAATTTCGCTGTTTTCAATTTTTGCCGGAGTGCCAGCCGGAAAGGTAAGTTCGCTCACAGCGTTTGACTGGTTGAGCAATGGATTGGCGCTTCTTACTTTGCGTTGCACACTTTGGTACCGCTTGGATCCGGGATCCTTTTCAAATACCAACAGGTATTCTACCATTTTTTTGCTTTTACGCGCAAGCCCCGAAGGAGAGTTGGTTTTTACCCAGGAGAACAAATCGATAAAAGCAAGTGATTCCGGTGCGGTTTGGATCTGTTTTAAAAGCGGAAACAACTGTTCCTTGCCTATGCTGCAAAACAGTGTTTTTTGGGGTGCCAGCAATGCGGTGGCCTCCGCGATTCGATCCCTGATCATGCGATGCCAAGCTACGGGTGAGTAAACATTCCGGTAATTCAATCGCGCGGTGAACTTGGGTTGATTGGCGTTGTACGGCGGATCGATGTAAATACAGTGGACCTGTTCCTTTTGATCTTCTTTTAACCAGCGCAACGCAGTTTCGTTTTCGCCGCGAATCAACAGTCCGTCCGGACGATCAATTATTGATTCGCATGCCGCGAGCAAATCTTTTACCAATGATTCAGAAAAAAACCGGGTATCGCACATCAGGTGCGGATGCTTTTTCAGGAAAGCAGAGGTGAGGGGTTTGGAATAACCTTTTATCCGGTCAATGCCGATGACTTTTATCCACTCCTCACGCTGCTGGGTGTTGGCTGCAATGCTTTTGTAAAATTTTCGTGGAATGTGCTTCAGCGAAATGAGATACCCGCCTGCTGCTATTTCCGGTGTCCGGGAACGTCGGGTAAGCACAGTTTCTTCGCATTGTGCAATGGTGTCAATTACACCCAAAGCCAACTGACGAAAGGCTTGGGCTTCTTCGATAAGGTGAAGCTTTTTGTCTGTGGATCCGCGCAGTGTATCCAGATTCAGCCAATTTTGTGTGATAAAAACGTCCAACCCTGCACCCAGAAATTCACGTGTATTCCGGCAAACGAAAAAGTCTGATGGTGCCTGAAAGACAAATTGCTTAAAGACCCTTTCCAGGAATGACATGCCCGATGCACGCGAGGTCCTCACCTTATGCATCAACACAGATTCCCATTCTCCGGGAATGTTTTTCTGAAGCTGTTGCCAGTCCGATTTAAACAACTCTGTTTGGCTTTGGTCGCTGTAAATCTGCTCCATCCAGATGGTCATTTCACCCGACTGGATTTCTGGTTTTGTTCGTGCCAGTCTTATTTTTGGAGCTTGGTTGAATGATTCGTGCTCCTGACGTTGAAGAATATTCTTCCAGGCAAAGTGCAAAACGTTTCCATTTTGAAGCACGATGCGCTGATTTACTACAAATTGCCAGGCTTCGATGTACAAATAATCTGGTGGAGCGGAATGAAGGTGACGTTTATCCTCATCGATTCGCCACAAACCACACTCAAAAAAGTTTTCGAAAAATTCGTGAAGCTTGGGCGCAACGGCAACTGCAGTTTCTCCAAACAATGTTTCCAGTTCACGAACAAGGTGTTCTTCTATCCAATTTCGAATGATGTTGCCGCGTTCATTCAGCCATGGATAGGGAGCCATTGGAAAAGGTGAAACCTCCGGAACCACGGTGTCGAGCAATGGTGTGAGTAGAATATGGTAGGACTCCGAAGTCATGGCGTTTTAAGCGTCCGAAGATAGGGATTGATATTTTTTGCGATATTGCCAGTTATCCAACCATCAACCCACTACCATGATTGTAAAATACTACGAAGACTCCGATTTGCGAAACGATGGTGAACGCCGCTTTGCTCAACTCATCGACCAGGTGTTTCGCTATGACCCGGATCATCATTGGTACGTGCTGCACGGACTTAATTTGTCGAATCACATTTCACAAAAAGAGGGGGAGTGTGATTTTGTGCTGATTTGTGAGAAAGGAATCGTAGTGATAGAATGTAAAGGAGGTCATATCTCCCGGCGCGAAGGAAGGTTTTACCGGAAAAATATCAACTACCACACCCGGGAATCTACAGGTACGGAAAGCAATTTTGATGACCCTTTTACGCAAGCTTCCCATAATGCCGGAACCATAGTTAAAACACTTCAAAAAAGAAAAGTCAAAGACACTTTTGTGGGTTACATGGTGTTTTTCGCGCACTGCTCCTTTAATTATGAAGGTACAGAATGGAAGCCAGATGTTCATTTTATGGACGGTCTAACTGATTCTGATGCGCATGGAAGAATTTTAAAAGCACTCGATTCCCAAAAAACCAAGGCGTCTGAAGAAGCCGGAAATCCGGATTGGAAAGCAATGAAACCCCTGTCGGTAGAAGCCATTAAAAATATCGCGAACATTTTCTCCCCGAATGTCACTCCGGATACCATTCGCGACAATATCAATTTTGGAATAGAAGAGACCCGGCGGCTTGCGGATATGCAGCGCGCAATTTTTGGTGGACTGAGCGAAAATAACCGGCTCATGATTCAAGGACCGCCCGGCAGCGGAAAATCACGGGCTGCACGCCATTATATGAGCGACCAGCATCGGCAGGGGAAAAGGGGTTTGTACGTGTGCTGGAATATTTTCCTGGCTGCTGAGATGGAGGCCTGGGTTAACAACGCGGGGCTGAATGTGGAGGTGAAACGCTATTACGATTGGATCAAAAAAGAATTGCTGGTGCAGTCAGGAATACCGGCCGATGAGTTAACCTATACAAACCAAAGCAGCAAAATTCCTGAGCTGCTCGCCAAAGTGGTGAATCGTTTTTCAGAAAAGCAGGATGGTATTGCCTATGATTATATCGTGGTGGACGAAGCCCAGGATATTTTTCACCTCGGAATAGACATAGTGCTCGATCATTTTGTAGGTGAATGGGGAGACGGTTTGCAAACGGGTTCTTACTGGTTGCTGTACGACACCCTGCAGGGCTACAACCCGACAGATTTCGATACCATTGAGTTGCTGAAAATGTTTGCGGCACATTTCAGGTTAAAGAACCGGTTCAGGGCTTCCGGAACTCCGGGTATTTTAAAACTGGTGACGGATATCGATACCGGAAGTTTCAGTCGGAATGGCCAGTATGGCAATTCTGTAATCATGAAGGAGATGACTGCGCCGAAAGAGGTGCTGAAGGATATCGCCAGGGTGTTTACAGAGCAGCAGCGCCTGAAAAACTACAGCCCGGAAAACTCAATAGTCCTGTTTTCGTCCAACCTTTTTGACCCCACCGGACGCAAAAAAGACCGCGTTTTCAACGAGCTCTTAAGCGACAAAAAACCGTTCGAAACCCTCACCGATCAAAACCTCACCGATCCCAAAGGGCTGCAGTGTACCACCATTCTCCGCTTCAAAGGCCTGGAACGCGATGTGGTCTTCCTCGTATTGCGAAACCCGGAACAGGGAGAAGCCAGCAAAGAAATGTACCAATTTTTTATCGGCGCCAGCCGGGCCAAAGCCCAGTTACACATATACCTGATCAGCCAGCAGGAATTATGAAATCAACAAAATGAGAATTTAACATAAAAATCTAGATTATGCCAATAACAACTTCAATTAAAGATTCTTTTGAAAAGGTAGAAAAATTTTACCATAAACACGAAATTAACCTTCCTATGGATGGTGATGATCGTTTAACTTTGAAAATGTCAGCAGTAAAGGACAGCGAGATGATTTTCGTATATTTAAATTTTACTCTGTGGGCAGACAATTGGTGGTTTCTGAGAAGAGGAAATCTCAAAATCAAAATAGAAGAGGAAGTATATGTCATAAACGAACCAGTTGTAGCTGATTCAGATGTAGGTACTGAAAAAGAACTACTCACACAAACAACAAGTGTGAAAGTGTCAGAAAATGTTATTTACGCAATAAATAAAGAACTTTTATTAGAATTGTGCAATGCGCAAACTGCATCCATTAGACTTTACGGTTCTAAGGGATATCGCGATTATGACCTCAAACCATCAAATTTAGATTACTTCAGAGCATTTTATAATGAAGTACTCGATTCTAATGCTTTCATTGAAGAAAGCAAAAGTTATTATACAAAGTCAAGGAACAGGGGGGTAATGATGACTGTCTGGAATGTATTGAAAGTTATTATTGCGATACCAGTGGCGTTAATAAATGAAGCCTCAAAAAGTAGGTGATACACTGTATAAGCAGCTTTTATTACTGATTGATGGTTAAATTTAAGCTTCCCATACATTTGATGGGTTGAATGAAGGTTATATGCTTGATTTTAGGTATGTCAAAATCGAAGCGGAAGAGATCCTGTAAAACGGAACCGATACGTGCCCTTTCCCCTTCCCTAAAGACCGGTTGAATTTTGAATATCAAAGCAATTTTGACAAATCCTGAACCATATTCATCACAAGTGAACCATGGCCACGAGCCTGTGCCTTGCATTCTACAATTCTTATAAGAAATTAGCCTGGTCATGATGATGTTTTTTTTTAAAGGGTGCTAATGTGAGAAACAAATAAATCTGAAGGCCGAGACAGTCAGCGCACAAGAGTCTTCTCAAACCACCGTCAACTTACTATACCCCTGCCCATTCCGCTCCAACTGTATTTGCGTGCTGATGCGTTCCTTCAGCGCCTCTACGTGACTGATAATTCCAATGGTTTTTGACGATTCGGTTTGCAGCTTTTCCAGCGTATCGAGGGTCTGATCCAGTGTTTCGGGGTCCAGGGTGCCAAAGCCCTCGTAAATGAAAAGGTGTCAATTTTTACATTTTTCGCCGCCAGGTCAAATACATCGCCCGAAACCAGCAGCACATCCACTTTTTGTTCGCTCACCTGCGCCACCAGCCAATCCACAAACAGTTCAAAATCGGTGCTGAGGTCGTGCTTGTGCAGCTTCTTGCCAATGTGCCAGTCGGCGGTGTGGAGAATTTTCATGGGGTGATTTTGGTGTGTTGCTTTTATTAACGATTGGTGGCTTTATCGTTGACACCTGTGGTATTTAACCATGAGCAAGTCGATGGTTTGGAGGATTTTTATGGGGGGTGATTTATTTAGGATGCAGTTGCTTCCTATTTGAAAAAAGAGTTTTTAATGACTATACAGTCACCTACTTATTCAATAGCTTTTTCATTTTTTCGGGATACTTTTTTTGTCCTCCGGAGTCCATGCCATGTCTATTTCAAACTCCGCACACATTGCTTCAATGGTTTGCATACCATCCTTTCGAATGCCGTAGTGCACGAATAGTGAGTCTAATCCTTTTTTGCTCATAGCTCCTTGTGATTGATGTGGCCTATTAGTTTAACGATTTGATTACCAGATTCAGTTAACCGGTATTTTTGATTTCTGTCTTTAGGGTTTCCCGGTATGGTGTATTCAATCCATCCATTGTTGAACAAAGGGTCAATATACCGTTGTTTATTTTTGGTTTGCTTGCTTATTCCGAATTCCCGTAAAATTTCGGTACTTGATAGCTCATGATTAAATAGTTTGTGGAATACTTTTAAAACACTGGATCCAAATTGCGCTACCAGCACCTGCCGTACTTGGTTACTTACATGGTTACTTACATGGTTACTTGCTTGGTTACTTATTGCAGTAATATCTTCTAATGATTTGATATTAAAGTTTATTTCTTGGTTACTTTCTTCTGTACCTTTTTCAGTACCAACAAACGGGTGTATTTGAAGAGTTACCAAAACATAGGTTTTTTCATCTGTTTCAAATACAGGTGCTGGCGAACCATTCGCTTATAATGATCCATAAATTCTGGGAAAACCTGTCCCCCTGCCTTCGGTAAGTCTTAGTTCTTTTAAAAAGTCTCCTATTCGCCGGTTGCGGTATTCCCGGGCTATAATTCTTTGCTGAGATGAAAGCACTTCGGCATTTACCGGGGGCATTGGCCCCGGATGACTTAAAACAGTGATTTTATCCGGAAAGACTTGAATTTCTACAGGCGCCCCACGCTCATAACTTTTATGATAAACCGCGTTAGACAAGGCTTCTTCAATAGCTTCAAACGGATAATTGAAAAACCGTTCTGACTCAGCTCTATCCGCTTTTTTATTGACAAGTTCTACGATGATATTTGATTGAATATAAGAAAGCGCTTCCCGGAGCTGCTTGTGCACCGGACCTTTAAAGTAAATCTCTTTAAAAGTTTTGCCCGAATCATCTTTATGCCACACCAATTCAATCCACGCTCTGCTGAAAAACCGGTCCGGGTGATTCGAAAAAAACAGAAGGCCAACGTTAACTGGTCTTAAATCTTCGCCGGGCCCTTTGGCAATGAGCATAGCCCGACATAAATCGGCAAAAGGCATTTTGGCGCTTTCTTCCAGCAAACCGCTATTTATCTCCTGAAGGTATTCCCTTATTAACCCCAGGTTTAAATCGTTCAGGCTTGCCTGCTGATTTATCCTATCGTCAAATGGAATGCGGGCTGCCAATTCCTGTAACCTTCTCAAATTCTCACCGCGTGCCTTTACGCTTTCAGAGGTTATACGCACATAGGGAAATCGTGCGGATCCTTTAGCTAAGGACTCGGGCGCATCATAAGGCCTGTTGTCTCCTGCCGGGCACCAAATTACTATAATGTGCTTATCGCTTAAAAGGTAGGGTTGCGTAATGGGAAAGTAGTTCGGGTTTACCTTATGGGCTAATTCAACAATGTTCTTCTGGATACTATCAATTTGATGCGCCTGCAAACCGGCAGGAGGCAACACCGGCTGGCCATTGGTTTCTGCCACTCCGGCAACAACGTATCCACCCCCCCAATTGTGTATGTCATTGGCAAATGCACACATCGTATGGAGCACCTCTTTGGGGTTCCATCCTTGCTTAAACTCCAAACGCTCCCACTCGATGGTACGGCCATGTACTAAATCTTCTATGTTGATGGGGAGCGCCATTTTCTATTGTCTTGTTGAGCTTGATTAGTTGAAAATGTATTCTGCGAAATATACCATATGTTGCTGTCACATCATTTCTTTTTGTTGTAAAATTGAGTTAATCTTTAGCGTTGGTTCAGGTTTTGACTAAAATTACCAGGCGACGATGTGGGAGGGGATGAGGGCTATTAAAAAATTGAAGTTGATAGAAAATCTTGGTTTTAATCATGCTTTTGACTTCAGCAACACCCTTTTCTGGTCGCGGTGCTCGCTGAAGGAAAGCGGAATGGGCGACCCGCTGTAGTACACGGGCACAGCGGCTTTCACCTGTTG
>REDV01000105.1 GCA_007695365.1 Cryomorphaceae bacterium
CATGCCGGCAATGTCCAGAGTGACCTCTTGTTCTCCATCCACCCCAACCCCACCAACGCACACCTCACCCTTAGCGGCAGCGCCCTACTCCCCGGCAGTGAGCTGAAGGTCTATAACCTGGCCGGGCAACAGGTGTACAGCGAGGTATTGCAAAATGCGCATGAAACCCACACGCTGGATGCACGCCGCTTTGGCCCTGCGGGCATGTACCTGCTGCACCTTAACACCCCCGGCCGCACGCCCGTAGTAAAAAAGGTGGTGGTGCAGGAGTAGGGGTGGCCTTAGCCTCCACGTACTTTGGCGTGATAAAGAGAACAGTCAGAAATGCACATCACGCTTTGTCATTTTGCCTATAGTAACAAAATCATTAACCTCATCAATGCGGATCCTGAAAAGAGGAATTCTCCATAAAATCCTCATCGGTTAGCATTTTGAGAAATTCAATGAGGCAAAACTTGTCGTAGTCGCTGAGCTGAAGCCCACCCTGGGTGTACTTCATAAAGGGGTCGATGGTGGCCGAGGGCACACCCCCGCTGTTGTAGTGCTCCACCACATCCTCAAGGGTGGCAAAACGACCGTCGTGCATATAGGGGCCGGTTTTGGCGATATTTCGCAACGTTGGGGTTTTAAAATGGCCGAGGTGCATAGGGTTGCCCGTAACGGCATAGGCGCCTGGATCGGTAAAAATGGAATCCAGCCCGTTGTTGTGCAATTCGTGGTCGGTAAAAAAGGTAAAACTACCCCCGTGGCAGTGAAAGCAATCCGCGCCCCACTGCCCACCGAGACCATCTGCCGGATCGCCGCCTTCCTTGAGAAAAAGCTCCAGTCCATTCCACTGTTCAGGAGTAAATGTGACGCTGGTTCCGTAGTAGGCCTTGTCGAAATCGGAGTTGAAAGAAACGAGTGTTCGCATAAACTGGGCAACCGATCGGGCGATGCGCGCACTATCCACACATTGTGTTCCGAAGGCAGCCTCGAACATGGGGGGGTACATCGGGTTTGACTGCACTTTTTGCACTACATTTTGCACCGATTCGTTCATTTCAACGGGGTCGAGTATCGGGTGAAATACCTGCTCCTCCAGGGTAACTGCGCGTCCATCCCAAAAGAAAAAATTGGCCCAACCGAGATTTACAAGCGCCATGGAGTTCCGCGTACCCATGGCCCCTCCTACTCCTGTGCTGAAAGTATTGGGATCGGAAAATCCAAATTCAGGCAAGTGGCAGCTTCCACAGGAAATGGTTCCGTCTGACGACAGCGATTTATCCCAAAAAAGGAATCGCCCAAGTTCCACACCCTCCTGGGTCAGCGGATTGTCGGTTGGTATATTCATGGGCGGGATAAACGGTGGAATGTCGAGCTGATAGGGTGTTGTATTGCTGTAATCAAAGGTATTGCAACCCGAAGGTGTACCTGGTTCAATGGGATCGGGGTCGGGCTTGTCTCGCTTGCAGGCCAGAACACTGAAAAGCAGCATCATAATGCCTATGTAAGTCAAAGCTCTCATCATGGCTGATCAAATTTCCCGATAAAACGCATATCCGTCAGGGTGTGCAAAAATGCAACCAAATCGGCCCTTTGTTGTTCACTCAGGTTCAAAGGTCGCACCCATTCGCTTTGGTTGGCGTGCTCTGCTCCACCCTGGTTAAAGTGCTCCACAACTTCTTCCAGCGTTTCCATGCTGCCATCGTGCATGTAGGGTGCCGTGAGTGCCACATTGCGTAAAGTGGGCACCTTAAACTTTCCGGCGTCTTCGGGTAATTCTGTGAGCAGCATTCGGCCGGGGTCGGCGTAATCTTGGTACAAACCAATGTTTTCAAAACCCTCGTTGCTGAGCAAATGACCGCTGTGACAATTTCCGCACGACGCTTCATCGCTGAAAAACAACTCCATGCCTCGCAGCGCTGCCTCGCTCAATACGTCTTTGCCTTGGTACACATGCTGGTCGTATGGAGAGTTTCCACTGATCAGTGTACGCTGAAAGGAAGACAAAGCCCTTGCGATATTTGCTGCCGAAATTTCTCCGTAGGCCCGTTCAAAGGCCTCAAGGTAGGTAGCATCTTTGGCCAGTCTTTCTGTGAGTTCCTCGAAGGTCATGTTCATTTCATGTGCCTCGGTGATGGGTGCAATCACCTGAAGTTCAAGGGTAGGAATGCCCCCTTCAGCAAAAAAGGCCTGTTGGTAACCCACATTGGCCAGCGTGGGAGCGTTGCGCGTTCCCATGCCCCCACCCACTCCCGGACTCACCGCAACGTTGTGGGCAAAAGCCCGTTCGGGTTCATGGCACGAAGCACAGGAAATCGAAAAATCGGAGGACAACTGCTTGTCGAAAAACAACCTTTTGCCCAATTCCACGCGCGCTATGGTGAGCTTGTTGTCATCGGGCACAGGCATGGGCGGAAAACCCGGTGGGATTTCGGGAAGGAAAGGCGCATCCAGCCCAGCTTCCTGCAATACAGGTTCCCGCTGGCAAGCAGCCAACAAAAACAATACTGCTATCCACGCCCCAAACCTCACTCCCTGAAACTAATTGCCTGCGTTATGATATCGCTTACGCGGTCTGATAGTTGCTGATTGGTGCCGTGGCTCTGGTTGTGCACGGCGAGATCAATTGTGTCGGTTTCCGAATAATAGAAGCGATCTACGTGCAGGTCGAGATACACCGTGTTCTGTTTGTTGGCCTCAACCGTAAATGAAGTATTTTGGAAAACCACATTTCGGTACGACTCGTCTTTTCCCGTATGGAAGGAATAGCCGGGAATAAGCAGCCCTGTTCCGTCAGGATCGGTGTCGTACTTGCCATCAAAAATCACGAACCGGTAGCCTGTCTGCCAGGTCCAGTACATGCCGTTGTTTTGGCTCAGGGGATGGTCGCTGCTAAATACCGCAATGCTGAAATTGGGGTTTGCCGGACTGTTCATTTCCTCGGGCACCCCCAGTCCGAAGCCAAATTCGCTGTAATTACCCGAAGGCACAGTTCCCAATGAAAGTGTTACCTCACCGTTGGTAAGATTGGCAAATTCAATATCGCTGAAAGACACTGTTTCACCGTTTGCCCGAACCCCGTATATGTGTGCGAGGTACATTCTGAGATCCACAACATTCACCCTGTAGTTGGTGATGTTGTGATAAGTCTGGCCGAATACCAGGGGCTCATTCTCATAGAATGTGTTGATTTTTATCCGCAGGGTAGTTTGCCCGGCAGGGTCAATAGGATCCGGATCGGGCTTGTCTTTTTTGCACGACACAAGCACAACGGCAAACAAGGCGAGGTAAAGGAGGTGTTTCATGGCAATTTTTATTAGTTGACGTTTTACCGAAGATGAAGATGTACCCAAACACCCTCAACGCTCCGCACAATAATCCCAAAGATAACGGCGGAGCATTGAAAGTGTTGTGATTCATGTTACATAGGGTGACAATGAAAGTTGACTGACTTTTGAATCTCATTTCCGCCGTGATCCAGCATCACCTCAATGGTGAGATTCATATCAGAATGTTGGGTTACATCGTTCACCCAGTGCTCATCAATATTAAGCGTGGTGCCGTGCTCATGGGCGTGCTTAAACAACACGGTATCTCCTGAAGATGTATTCACCAAGTGAATATTCCAACCGTGCAGTATTTCATTGTGGGTGGCCACAGCGTGAATGTGCACCGTATCGCCGGCATTGAACATGGCGTGATTGGAAGGGCTGTGAATCTTGAGCTCGGCTGTGGGGTACACGCAAGAACCATCGTCTTTTTTGGCGTCGGGGTCGTAGTTGGTGGCAGCAGGGTCTTTGCAACCTTCTTTGCCGCAACTCGCCAAAATAAACAAACTGAAAATGAGAAAAGGAAGATTCTTAAAATGCATGGTATTGATTTTTAGTTATTAAACAAAAGATGAATGCCAACGGTAAACCGCAAGCGTTGTTGGATGTAGCCCTGGGCAAAATGCTGGGCTACGGGCAAGTCAGCGCGGGCTGTGAGTCCCCAATTAGAGCGGTACACGTCGAGCGCAGCCGACGCGAACGCAAAATGGCCGCCCGAATACGGGTTGAGGTCTCCACGGCTTGCGTTGCTGTAGTCTTGTCCGATCCACTCGGCCCTCGCTCCAATTTGCGGAATGAAAAGCCACTTTTCGGTTTCAATGGTGCGAAACCCATCCACTGTGATGAGCTTTTGATTGCCAAATTGATACCGTTGTTCATTAGGCGTATTGTAACGATACGACGCATTGATATTGAGACCGTAATTACCGGTTTTCACGCGGTAATTGAGCACAAAGAGATAATCCCACGAACCGGTTCCGGGTTGCATGTTGGGAAGAATCAACTGTCGCTCTGCATCTATCGCACCAAATGAGCCCGTTGGCGACTTTACACCACCGCCCACCAGTAGATTTTGTGAAAACCGGCCTCCGATTCCGTTTTGCGACTCATCCAACAGCAGCACATTGGCCAGCAATGAGATATCTCCCACACCCGCCATGATGCTTCTGTAGTCATCGCCGTTCATCACCGCGTGATTCACCGGAACAAAAGCAAAGATGTGCAAGCGCCGGTGTGGTGCCCATCTCCCCCACCATTCATAGGTGTGAAAAACATCGCGGGTATCCGATTCGCCGGCGGCAGCATACACCGGTGGATGTTCGCTGAAAAACCTACGGTGGTGGTACCGAAAGCCCACAAAATGATTGTTTTCACCGGGTAAAAAACCCAGCGAGGTGCTTTGCGCGGAGCAACCACATATATCGCAAGCCTGCGATGAGAGCACCGGCAACAGAAGCAGCCAGCACCCAACAAAGTATTTCATAAAGTGATTTTGCGTTTCGCCCGAAAGGCAAAACAAGGTTCAGGACTCAAAGAATGAATGGAGCACACCTTACGCGTTCCTTCAATATGAGAACATGTCGGTGCACAATAAAGGGGTCCTAAACAGTTGGGGGATGGAATACGTCCGAAAGGTACCCTGTACAAGGTGCTCTTTTGGGAAATACAGGCAATCGGGGTTCCTCAATGCACGTGGCGCAAGGTGAGGGCATTTTATCGCTTATCAAAGAAGGCGACAATTCATCAAACCGGAATTCACGAGGTGCGTCGGGTTCTTTTTCGTTGTGCTGAATGAGTTGCTTTTTGAGCTGGCATGAGCCGTTGCACTGCATTTCGGGCAACTGGCGGTTTTCACAAAGGGTTTCGGCGATGAAAGCCTGATTCAGCTTGAAAGACACAAACACCACCGAATTGTGGAGCAGCGAAAAACAAAAACCCCACAAAACCAATACGGATATAAGTCGCGTGGTAATCACCTGACAAAAATACACCCTGAAGGCAAATTAATTGCATTTCCAAAACACTACTTTTATGCCATGCGTGGAATTTTACAAGTGTGTCGTGCCTCGGCCGGAAGCGGAAAAACCTACACCCTGGTTCAGCAGTACCTGCGGCTTTGCCTGCGCTCCAACAGGGCCGATTCCTTTAAACACATTTTGGCCATCACCTTTACCAACAAGGCGGCCTCTGAGCTCAAAGAGCGTGTTTTCAGGGAATTGAAATCCCTTTCTGAGGGCAACACCAAATCTCAAATGGCCGTGCATCTACGCAGCGAGCTGAGCCTCAGCACTGAGGAGTTGCAAATCCGCGCCCAAAACACCCTGCGCGCCATGCTGCACCAATACGGAGATGTTGCCATCGGAACCATTGACCAGTTTATGCACCGCCTGGTTCGCTCCTTTTCGCGCGATTTGGCTCTGCAACACGATTTTTCAGTAGATACCGACAATGATCCCGTGGTGGAAACAGCCGTAGAGAAAGTTTTCCGAAGGGTGGGCTCCGACGAAGTGTTTACGCAGATTATGCTTGACTTCGTAGAGTACCTGCTGGATGAAAATAAGTCGTGGAACGTTGGCAATCAACTGCTTGCAACTGCAAAAAGCGCCATACTCACCAAAGATTCAGACTTCACTGATGAACTGGACAAACTCACCCTCGAGCAATTCACCGAAGCCCGAACGGCGCTGCACAAGGCCTGCAAGAAATACGAAGCAACGGTCAAGACCTTCGCTAAACAAGGCTTGGACTTAATCAACACGCACAAACTCACAGACGCCGATTTCCACTACGCTTCGAAAGGCCTTGGCAACTATTTCCGCAGAGTGTTCCACAAAGGGTACACCCTGCTGCCAAATTCATACGTGAACACAGCCCTGGAACGAGTTGATTTCAGCGGAAAAGGGCCCAACAGCGCGTTGGTGAAAGAGCTGAGTCCGCAATTTGAAGAAATCCTGCTCAATATTGTGGCGCACATCGAAAAAGATAGCGGTAAATACGTGGTGGCGCTGGAAATGATAAAGCGATATTTCAGGCTTATGCTCATGCGCGAACTCTCGGAGGCCGTCCACATGGAAAAAGAAGACCTCAACCTGCTTTTTGTGGACGACTTTCACCAGCTTATTTCCGACGTAGTTACTGAAGAACCCGCGCCTTTCATTTACGAACGCATCGGTCAGCGCATTCGGCATTTGATGATTGACGAGTTCCAGGACACCTCCGTTACACAGTGGCGCAATTTCCTGCCGTTGGTCACGGATGTTCTGTCAACAGGAGGTTTTGCCATGCTGGTAGGAGATGGAAAACAAGCCATTTACCGATGGCGGGGCGGTGAAGTAGAGCAATTTTCGCGTTTGCCTGAATTGTATCCGCCCGACAACACAACCCTTACCGCCACCCGCGAACAGGTGCTGCGCGCACATCACCAGGCTACTACTCTCGATTCCAACTTCCGCTCGGACAAGGTGATTGTGGAATTCAACAACAAGCTCTATCCTGAACTCAAGGAGTATCTGCACGAAGAACACCAAAACATCTTTGAAGGCTGCGAACAAAAAGTTGTGAAAAATGAGGGCACCGGCCTTGTGACACTTCACTTTGTGGAAGGAAGTAAAAATGAAGAGAAACACCCCGAATACCTGAAGCTCACGCTGCAATTCGTCAAAGAGGCCGAAGAAGACGGATACCAGCCCAGGGATATTGCCGTGCTGCTCCGCGACCGCAAAACCCAGGGAATCGTAGCGCAACATCTTCGCAAGGAAGGCTACGAGGTTGTTTCTGAGTCAAGTTTACTGGTTGAAAACGACGTGGTGGTTTCCACAATCGTGGGTGCCATGCGTCATCTGGCCGACCCGCTGAACCCCCAGCACGCCATGGCTCTGCTGCTCATGCTGGCCGACGAATACCTGGAACCTGAAAACCGACATGCCACGATGCAGCGCTTTATCCGGCGCGATAACGAAAATCCTAAAATCCTGATGGCCGATGTCAACGGCTTTATGGGGCACATCCAATTACCCGGGCTCTCTTCCCTGCTGTTGCGGCAAAGTCTGTTCGACATGTGCCAAACCATCCTCAGGAACCTGAAGATGGAGCCAAAATGTGGTCCGCAGTGGTCATTTTTTGCGCAACATGTACTTGACTTTGCGGCGTCTAAAGGAAATGACCTGCCGGCTTTTCTCGCGTGGTGGGACAAGGTGCGCGACCAGAAATCCATCAGTTTGCCCGAAGATGTCAATGCCATCCGTATTACCAGCATCCATAAATCCAAAGGACTGCAATACAAGGTGGTAATCATGCCCTTTGCCGACTGGGCCTTTAGCATCAACAACGCCGAATACTGGGCAAATACACCCCCTGAACTGAAACTTTTTACCGGCAGCGATTTACCCCCTGTGATGCTTACCGGGTTCACCAAAAGCCTTGAGGGTTCGGTGCTTCAGGAACAAATGGATGCCGAGCGCTCACGCCAACGGTTGGACAACCTCAACCTCTTGTACGTGGGCACCACCCGGGCAGAAGAACGTTTGCACATCATCAGTCACCGAAAGGAACCGAAAGGTGCGCCCAAAAACATTGCAGAATGGCTGATGGCGGCCTTACCGCAACTCGGCTACAGCGAGGAAGGCGAGGTTATTGGTGCGCGCAAGAGGCCCAAGATAAGAGAACTCCCTTCGGAAAGCAGCAATGTGGTTCCTGTATGTGCCTCTTCGGACTGGCGCGACAGACTAAAAATCAGCTTTGAATCGGGAGAATTGTCGGAAGGACAGTTTTCAGGCAACGCACGCCAGATGGGTAGCCTGTGCCATCGTGTGCTGGCCGAAATGCAATCGGTGCAAGACCTGAATGAGGTGCTTGCTCACTTTGAAACGAGTGGTATTGCCAACGCAGAAGTGGTTGCCCTGCTCCGTAAACAGGTAGAGCAATTGCTCGAGCTTCCTGAGGCCCGAAAATGGTTTCGGCACCCGGATCACACCCTTTCCGAACATCCTGTGTTGCTGCCTGACGGCAGCACGCTGCGCCCCGACCGGGTGATTCTCAAAGACAATCACGCCACCATTGTGGATTTCAAAACAGGAAGCTTTCGCGCCGAACACGAAAAACAACTGACCCAATACGGTGCCGTACTCAACCAAATGGGCTATCACTGTACATTGCACCTGGCCTACCTCGATCCGGCAGAAATCAGAACTGTAGAAATGCCCCGCCATTGACCATGCCTTTACCTATAACATGGCATGCCCTGCCCTTTCCTGAACTTTCGTTGCAAGAATGGCACGATTTGCTCCGGTTGCGCATAGACGTGTTTGTGGTGGAGCAGAACTGCCCCTATCCCGAGCTTGACGGCAAAGACCCCGATTGCATCCATGTTTTTGGAAAAACCGAAGGCCGCGTGGTGACGGTTGCGCGAATCGTGCCCCATGGCATCAGCTATGCTGAAGTGTCGATCGGACGCGTGGCGGTTTCAGAAAGTCATCGTAAAGTAGGGCTTGGTAAAGAGCTGATGCTGCAATGTCTGCATGAAATACAACAACGTTTTGGCAATGTCTCCGTCCGGATTTCGGCACAAACCTATCTGCGTGATTTTTACTGCGCGTTGGGCTTTGATCACACCGGCAAATCCTACCTGGAAGACGGTATTCCGCACATCGAAATGCTCCGACCCAAACCAACCCAAAGCAATTGAAAACGTCATTATTGGGTGCCAAATACTGCCGTGGCACGAGCCTTGTTAAGTATTTGTTAATCTAAACCCAACACCCAAACCTTGCATTACATTTGTGAAGCACAATTAAAACGACAACCATGAAAAAGGCACTTTTTATCCTCGGTATTTTCCTCACAGCGGCAGTGGGTCTTCAGGCTCAAGCCGTAAACGCAGGTCCGGTTATTGAATTTGACAAAGAAGTTCACGATTACGGCGAAATTGAGCAGCACGGAAACGGTGTGTGCGAGTTTACACTCACCAATACCGGAAACGAGCCTCTCATCATTTCTCAGGCCAAAGGATCTTGCGGATGTACCGTTCCTTCTTACGACAAGGAGCCCATCATGCCGGGCGCTACCTCGGTGATTAAGGTTAAGTATGACACCAAGCGCGTGGGTCCCATCAACAAAGCGGTAACCATTACTTCCAATGCCACCAACGCTCCTTCAAAGGTGCTGCGCATCAAAGGAACTGTACTTGCTGCCGAGTCAGGAGCTACCTCTCCTGTAATGGAGCGGTCTGCAGTTGCTCCTGTTGCCGAGTAATCCTCAACAATATTTCACTGAAACTGCCTTCTGCAAAGGGGGCAGTTTTTTTGTTTTCACCTCGGCCATCCCCTCCCATTTTTGCTTGCCGTACTTTTGCGGCATGAAGTGGTTGAACTGGCTTTTCATTTTTCCGGTGCGGGTGTATCAGTACACCCTTTCTCCCCTGCTCGGCAATACCTGCCGCCACCAGCCCTCATGTTCGCAATACACCATTGAGGCGATTCAAACCTGGGGACCTTTGAGAGGAATCTGGCTGGGCGCGAAACGCATTGCCAAATGCCACCCCTGGGGCACCCACGGCTATGACCCTGTACCGCCACGACCCAAAAACAAAGATTAATGCGTGCAAGGGTTGGCCAGAAAACCGGTATTTTGAACAGGTCCGCCCCCAATAACGAAAGCATATCTACATGATATTGTGCCCTTTAATTGTTTTAGCATAAAACACATCAGCAGCGCACTCAAATTGAAAAAAAAAACGTCATTACATCGATGCTTTTCTTGCGTTCAGCGACAAAACCCGTACATTCGTGCCATATCCATCTCTATTCTGTTGACACTGCGACTTCACATAAGCGTATGCGGATCCCTTCAGGAAGGACTCTACAAAGTTGCGCTATTCATTGTGCGGCGTAGAATACAACCTCGAGAAGGGCCCGCGTCTTGCTTCGATTTCAATCAAGGATATTCTCACCTCAGTATATCACACATTTTCTTTTTTTAACCAAAATAAATAATTATGAAGAAGTTACTACATCGGACCCTACAAGCCGTGATCGCCATGGTAATAGGAATTGGCTTAAATGCCGTCACATCCGGTACGGTTGCGGCACAGGATCCTTGCGGAGATGCGATTAACATCCCGTCGGTTCCTGTAAATAACCAGGCATTGGTTTGTAATTCAAGTAATCAAATCACCTCAACGAACGTTGCAAGTGTTTGTGGAAGTGGTTCGTATTACGGTGGAATAGAAGCGTTGTACTCATTTACCCCAGCTACAAGCGCTGATTATGAAATAAGTTACAGTGGGGGAACATGGTCTGGAATAATGGTGTACCAAGGATGCCCGCTGACCGGCACATGCGTAGGACACGTACAAAGCAGCGCAAGCAGCAAATCCTTGATTGTATCGCTTGCAGCAAGTACGGAGTACTTTATCATGTTCGACACCTGGCCTTCGCCACCAAGCCCTTGCCCCGGAACATTCAGCCTCGTGGAGTTTGTACCTCCTACCCCGGCAGACTATCTCGTTCCTTTTTCAGGAAGCAACTCTATAACTACTTGTAGTGGTGTCATTGCTGACCACGGTGACCTCACAGGAAACTACGGGAACAATGCCAATGGTTTTACGGTAATAAATCCCGATACGCCCGGGCAAGCTGTTCAACTAACCTTTACGGCTTTTCAGCTGGAATGCTGCTGCGATTTTGTAACCGTTTTTGATGGTGCAGGAACAAGTGGAACTCAACTTTTCAATGGGAATTGCACCACTTTACCACCTGTTCTCACATCAACATCAGGCCCGCTGACCATCAGACTTACCTCTGACGGTTCTGTAACGGGAGCGGGATTTGCGGCTGAAATCAGCTGTGTGACCCTTCCATGCCTGAACCCTATTGCAAGCGTAAGTATTGCGGATGACTGCGCCAACAATGAATTTTCAATAGTAGTAGATTTGACCAGCCTGGGGGATGCATCTACGGTGGATATCGTGCCAAGTTCGGGAAGTAGCATTACAGGTGTAAACACCACCGGAGTATACAGTTTGGGGCCTTATTCTATCGGTACCAACGTGGATATTGATATTATCCACAATGATGACCAAAACTGTAATCTTTCTTTAGGCAGCTTCACGGATTCAGGCAATTGCCCTATTCCAGTGACCTGTGGCCAGACTTTCACCGACAACCACTGCTACGGCAATTTCGACCCAACGACGTTCTCTTACTTTTCAGTTTCAGGCGATCCCCTCGAAATGACCTTTACCGCTGGCGGAATCGAAGCATGCTGTGATAATATCCTCATTTACGACGGTCTGGATAATACCGGAACACTGCTATACTCAGGTAACAACGGCGGAAATCTCGCAGGTTTATCTGTCATTTCAGCTTCAGGTAACCTGTTTATGGAGATTGACTCAGACTTCAGTGTAAGTTGTCAAGCCGGATCTTTTTGTTGCACCACCCCATGGGCATGGGAGATAGATTGTCCGCAATGCATTTCTCCGACTGCTACTGCCTCGGTAGTTGAAGACTGCACAAACGACGAATTTTTCATTTTGGTTGACCTGACCGATTTGGGTGATGCAAGCTCTGTTGACATTATACCCAGCGTAGGAATGGGGCAAAGCGGTGTTACAACTCCGGGCGTGTACAATCTCGGCAACTATGCTTTCGGAACCTCAGTTGATGTAGATATCATCCACAACGATGACCAATCCTGCAGCATATCCCTTGGAAGCTACACAAATTCGGGTGATTGTCCTGAAGTTGTGACATGCGGACAAACTTTCACAGACGGTCACTGCTACGGCAATAATGACCTCACCACCTTCTCGTACACCTCGAGCACAGGCGACCCGCTTGAAATGTCATTCACCGCTGGTGGAATCGAGTCATGCTGCGATAATATCCTTATATACGACGGTCTGGATAATACCGGAACGCTGCTTTATTCAGGCAACAACGGAGGTAACCTTGCAGGATTGACCGTATTGTCGCTTTCCGGCAACCTTTTCATGGAGATTGCCTCAGACTTCAGTGTAAGTTGTCAAGCCGGATCTTTTTGTTGCACCACCCCATGGGCATGGGAGATAATCTGCTTGCCTTGTACTCCTCCAGCGGCGCTTACTGCTTTGTTTGAGGACTGCTCAACCAACTCATTTACCGTAAGTGTAGAACTCACAGACCTGGGTGATGCCCCCAATGTTGACATTGTTGAAAACGTAAATAGTGGAGGCGAAACTACTGTGTTCACCGCTGTATCTGCTCTACAAAACTACAGCATGGGGCCTTATACTATTGGCGATGTAGTGAACATCCGAATTATCCATAACGACGACAACCTCTGCGACGCAGATCTCGGTAACTTCAGTACCGGTCCATGTCCTCCGCCAAATGATGAATGTGCAAACGCCATTATGGTGGGCTGCAACAGCGTAACACCTGGAACAACCACGGCGAGTTCTACAACTGGAGCACCTCCCGGATTCTGCGGTGCCTCAGGTTCAGTAAGCACCAGCGGCGGTGTTTGGTACACCGTACAAGGTGTTGATGGCTTCATGACTGCATCTACCTGTAGCGGATTCTTCGGTTTCGACACCAAGATGGCCGTTTACACCGGTAGCTGTGGTAGCTTTAGCTGCGTTGGTGGTAATGATGACGCTTCGTGCTCCTTCAGCGGACTTTTGTCAACTGTAAATTGGACGGGCTCTTCAAGCGAAATCTACTACATCTACGTAACAGGTTTCAGCACCAACACCGGAGACTTTGAGCTTGCAGTTGATTGCGAACCATTCGCACCAAACAATGAGTGTGCGAACGCTCAAAACCTCTCGGTTCCTGCATGGCCAACCACCAGCAACACCCTGGGTAATGTATTCCCTTCACAAAACTCGGGTACATCATCGTGTGCAGGTGCAACCGGTGGTGATGTGTACTATACATTCACCGCTTCCAGCACCAACCACTACATTGTTACTGTAAATCCTTTCAGCGGATTCGACGCTGTGGTACAGGTACTGGATGCTTGCGGTGGCACCGAAGTAGCTTGCTTCAACAACGCCGGTGCCGGTGGAGTTGAAACCGAGCTGTTACTCGACCTGGACCCCGGAGCCTATGTGGTGCGCGTTCAGGCTTCAACTGGCACCACTGGTGCAGGTGGCTTCCTCGTGGGCGTTCAGTCCTTCCCTGTTGCACAGGTGCAAGACAACCCCAGCAACCCGCTGTATGCCTGTAACCAAAGTGGATTCCAGTTGGAAGACATCATCGGTGCCTCTCCGCAAACCATGTCCGCATTGTCAATACTCGACTACGAGTGGAAGATTGCTGAGATTGGTGGAGGTACCA
>REDV01000106.1 GCA_007695365.1 Cryomorphaceae bacterium
CGAGTGTGACTACACCATTACGCGCATCTGGACTGCTACCGATGATTGTGGAAACGCAACCAGCGTTGTGCAGATTATCACAGTTCAGCCTGGTGTAGAGAGCGATATGCCCGAGATTGAAATGGCACAACCGGAGCTCACCGTAGTTCTGGAGGCATTCCCGAACCCAACTGCCAACCGATCATGGATTACTTTTGAGTTGCCCGAGCTTTCAAGACAAACGCAACTGGAGGTAATTGATATGACCGGAAAAGTAGTGGAAGTTCTTTACCGCGGCGAAGCTGCTGCTCAGCAGGAATACCGCTTTGAATTTGATGGCTCCGGCTTGCATTCGGGAATATACCTGTATCGACTTACAACCGATAACGAAGCACACGTTAAACGACTTGTGATTGCGAAATAATAAGTTAGGTGGTTAGATGATGAAACTCCGAAAGGAGTTAATCAGTAAGGCCCGCGCCATGGCGCGGGCCTTGTTGTTTTCAGCATAGCACAACTGGAGCTTTCGTTGTTTCTTTAGAACAAAGTAATCTGCCCTCCTCCATTGTCTTCAGAGTTGGTGGAATCTTTGGCTCCCCCTCCGGGCTTCTTTTCTTTCACAGTTGGTGCAGGCGGCTGAGCTTCCTCGTTTTCGTCAATATCCCACTCAACCGTGATAGGCTCATCCAGGAGCGCCTCCTCTCCTACCTCCTCTTTACCAGTTGTTTGGTCAGCAACAGATGATTTTGTCTCTTCAGCGCTATCACCGGTGCCATCCCTTTCAATAGCATCTCCTCCGTTCGTTACATCTTCCTCTACTGCTTCAGAAGTGTTTTGGGAAGCAGTCCTGCGCTTTTCGTTCTCCAGCTCTTCATCGTAAACAGCCTCAAGTTCCTCATCCACGGGCATAAAATCTATGCTCTTCACTTTGTGTGGCGTAAGTCGGTTACCGATAGCCTGGATTCCTTTTACTGCAATGAATTCGCGCAGATTGACCTGCTCATCCTCACGATCGGAACTGCGGCGGTCAAACTGAATATTCACCGAGGGCGCGTGTAGGGTGCTGACCATTTCCAGTCTCGATTCTTCGTGTTCGGAAATGAAGGAAACCACCTTGTCCGTCTTCTCTACCAAAAAGCGCTTTACGTTGTATTGCTGCTTTTCTCCCTCAAAATAAACAGCCGTAACCGGTCGGAGCGGCTCCCACTTCTCTATCAAAACCATGTCTTCATCAAAGTGGGTTGACAAGTCAAACGTAGTGAGCTTAAGCGTTCCTTTGGACGAAACCGTAAGAATCCGATCATCACCCGAGAACTCACCCAAAAGGGTTCCTCTACCGTCCACATTCAGGCGGTTAACCACATCGTCATACCAAATTTTACGAGCTGAAAGCGTGGATGCACCTTTCTCTTTGAGCTCAATCTTGCTGACAATATTCTTGGTCAGCGTATTTCCTTTGGCGTTCCGGCTTCGTATAGCCAAATCAGCAAAATCGAAGTCAAACCTGATCTTTTTCAATTTGGGTCTTGGACGCAGCTTTACCGATATCACTTCGGCCAAACCGTTGGGATTGGCCGAAAAATACAGCACCCTTGAGCCCTTGTTTCCTGCCGTGAGGTCGTATTCTTTGTCACGGGTAATGCTGCTCACGGGAAATCGCTTCACCATAGCCGGGCCACTTTTGCCATCCTGGTACACCAAATGGTAAATAGTGCGCTTGTCACCTTTCTTCCATACGCCGATGTGAAGGATGCCCTTGCCTACAAACTTCTTATTATCAACGCGGGTCACAAGCATGGTGCCGTCTTCACGAAACACGATAATATCGTCAATGTCAGAGCAATCGCTCACGTACTCGTCCTTGCGCATTCCCCAACCGGCAAAGCCCTCTTCACGGTTAACATAGAGTTTTTTATTGGCAACAATAACTTTGGTAGCCTCAATGTTATCGAAGGCTTTGATTTCGGTTTTGCGTTCGCGGCCTTTGCCGAATTTGGTTTTCAGACGTTTGTAGTAGTCTATTGCGTACTCAATCAGGTTTGCAAGGTGATGATTTACCTCGGCAATGGCTTCCTCCAGCTTGCTGATTTGCTCGTCGGCCTTAAAACTATCGAACTTTGATATACGCTTGATTTTAATTTCGGTAAGTCGCACAATATCATCTTCGGTAACCTTGCGCTTGAGGTGTTTGACATGGGGTTTTAACCCCTTGTCAATAGCAGCAATAACTCCTTCCCATGTTTCCTCTTCCTCGATGTCGCGGTAGATGCGGTTTTCAATGAAAATTTTCTCCAACGAAGAAAAGTGCCATTGCTCTTCCAATTCATTTTTGCGGATTTCGAGCTCCATTTTGAGCAAATCCAGGGTTCGTTGGGTGGAGCGATGCAGCATCTCAGTAACTCCGATAAACTCCGGTTTATCGTCGTTGATGACACAGGCGTTGGGCGAGATTGATACCTCACAATCTGTAAAGGCGTACAGCGCGTCAATCGTTTTGTCGGGCGAAACTCCGGCCGGCAGGTGAATGAGGATTTCCGCACTATCGGAGGTATTGTCCTCTATTTTGCGGATTTTGATTTTATTCTTCTCACTGGCCTTAACCACGCTATCAATCAGCGAAGTGGTGGTTGTACCGAAAGGAATTTCATGTACCACCAGGGTTTTCTTGTCCAGTTCCTTGATTTTAGCCCTTACACGAACACGGCCACCGCGCAACCCATCGTTGTAATTGGAGAAATCAGCCATTCCACCGTTGGGAAAGTCAGGCAACACGCGGGGCTTTTTGCCCTTAAGCACATCAATGCTTCCGTCAATCAGCTCAATAAAGTTGTGCGGTAGTATTTTACAAGCCAAACCTACGGCAATACCTTCGGCGCCCTGAGCCAGCAGCAACGGGAACTTCACTGGTAAATGAACCGGTTCCTGGTTGCGCCCGTCGTAAGAAAGCTGCCATGCGGTGGTTTTGTGGTTGAAAACTACCTCCAGGGCAAACTTCGAGAGCCTTGCTTCGATGTATCGCGGTGCGGCTGCACCATCGCCGGTGAGTGTGTTTCCCCAGTTTCCCTGGGTATCAATTAAGATGTCTTTTTGGCCGAGTTGTACCAAGGCGTCGCCAATGGAGGCATCACCGTGCGGGTGAAACTTCATGGTGTGCCCAATCACGTTGGCCACTTTATTATAGCGGCCATCGTCGAGGTCTTTGAGGGCGTGCATCAATCGCCGCTGAACAGGTTTCAGTCCATCCATGCCGGCGGGCACGGCGCGCTCAAGGATAACGTATGACGCGTAATCCAAAAACCAATCCTTGTACATTCCCGAAACGGGTATAATCCGCCCCAGGTCGTCGCCTCCGCCTCCTCCGTTTTCTTCTTCGTGCTCCGGATTGATGTTTTCGGGTGGTGTTTCTTCAGACATTCCTATGCTTGCGTTGTTTCTTCTATTTCGGCTTCAATTTCCTCAACAAGGTCTTTCTCAACCCGTAGGTTTTCAATAATAAACTCCTGACGATCAGGGGTGTTTTTGCCCATGTAAAAGCTGAGCATATCCTGAATGGGGTTGTCTTTGGTGATGACTACAGGGTCAATTCGGATATCCTCTCCAATAAAGTGCTTGAACTCATCGGGCGAAATTTCTCCAAGACCCTTAAAACGTGTAATTTCAGCTGTTTTACCGAGCTTCCGTAGCGCTTCCCTCCGCTCTTCTTCGCTGTAGCAATAGATGGTTTCCTTTTTGTTGCGCACCCTGAAAAGCGGCGTTTGCAGTACGTAGAGGTGATCATTCTTTACCACGTCGGGAAAGAACTGCAGGAAAAACGTAATGAGCAGCAGTCGAATGTGCATTCCGTCCACATCAGCGTCGGTGGCAATGACTATTTTGTTGTAGCGCAAGCCTTCCATGCCATCCTCGATGTTGAGCGCCGCTTGAATCAGGTTGAACTCCTCGTTTTCGTAAACAATGCGCTTGGTAAGACCGTAGGTGTTGAGCGGTTTTCCTTTAAGACTGAATACAGCCTGCGTATTTACATCGCGGCTTTTGGTAATGGATCCGCTCGCAGAGTCTCCCTCGGTTATGAAAAGGGTGGTTTCTTTCTCTCTTTCGGGGTCTTTCCCATCATTAAAGTGGAGGCGGCAATCGCGCAGTTTTTTGTTGTGCAAGTTGGCTTTTTTGGCTCTGTCGCGGGCCAGTTTGCGAATACCTGCCAGTTCCTTTCGCTCTTTTTCCGAGCGACGTATTTTCTTTTCGAGTTCTTCGGCAACAGTGGGATTGCGGTGCAGAAAGTTATCGAGGTGCTCCTTCAGGAAGTCTCCTACAAAAGCTCTCATGGACTTTCCGCCCGGCTCAATTTCCTGTGAACCCAGCTTGGTTTTGGTTTGCGACTCAAACACAGGCTCAATCACCTTTACGCTGATGGCCGCCACAATAGAGCTTCGAATATCTACAGCCTCGTAGTTCTTGCCGTAAAACTCGCGAATGGTTTTGGCCACGGCCTCGCGAAAAGTACCCTGATGGGTGCCGCCCTGAGTGGTGTGCTGGCCGTTTACAAAGGAGTAGTATTCCTCACCGTAAGAACTGCCGTGTGTAAATGCCACTTCAATATCATCAGCCTTAAGGTGAATAATGGGGTACAATGGTTCACCATCCATCTTTTCCTGCAGCAGATCGTACAGCCCGTTTTCGCTGTAGTACCGGTTTCCGTTGAACCAGATAGAGAGCCCCGTATTCAGGTAGCAATAATTGAGAATAAGGCGCTCAATATGCTCGGTACGAAAGGAGTAGTTACGGAAAATTGTCTCGTCGGGTATAAACTCCACATAGGTACCATTTCGCGCATCGGTATCAACCAGATCATTGTCTTCGATCAGCTCTCCCTGGTTGAACATGGCTCGTTTCAACTTGCCTTCGCGCACAGACTCTACCTTGAAATTGGACGAAAGCGCGTTTACGGCCTTGGTACCCACTCCGTTCAATCCCACCGATTTCTTAAAAGCCTTGGTGTCGTATTTTGCCCCGGTATTGATTCGCGAAACGCAATCAATCACTTTTCCGAGAGGGATACCGCGCCCGAAGTCACGAACGGACACCACTCCGTCTTTGATTTTCACTTCCACTTTTTTTCCGTGGCCCATTACAAACTCGTCGATGCAGTTATCGAGCACCTCTTTCACAAGGATGTAGATGCCGTCGTCGAAAGAGTTTCCGTTTCCGAGCTTGCCGATATACATACCGGGGCGCAGGCGGATGTGCTCTTTCCAGTCGAGCGACCGGATATTATCTTCGGTATAATTGGATTCTGTAGCCATCTTCAGGTATTGGAACGCAAAATTGCTGTATTCCGCGTGAACAGTCGGCTAAATTAGGTTTTCAGGCCGGCAGTTTATCGGATTAAAACGAGAATTTATTCACAGCCTTTTTAAGACAACAGGGCTGCCACAAGAGGGTCAAATCATTGCAAAACCTACCTCACCACCACCCCTCTTCGCGCAACTTCACCCTCATAATCCACTCGAAGAATATACCAACCTTTACCAAAAACCGAAATCTGGATATTGTGATGAAGCATGCCGGCGGCATGAATCATTTCGCTGTGCACTAATCTTCCGGATGCATCATGGATGTTAAGATGAACCGGACCATTATACTGATCTCCTCGAATGGTAATTTGGTCGAAAGTAGGATTTGGGAACACCTCAAGTTTGAGCAACGTATGGTTGATCAGACCCGTTATCAGATTGCAATCATTTACAGTACCATCAGGGCCATTCGGAGCTCCGGGATAAACATCAGGGTTATCATCATCGCAATCATCGTTGTTGTCTACAAATCCCTCTGGAGGAAAACAAACAAAAATGGATTCGAAGGGATTTCCAAAACCATCACCATCCATATCAGCGTAAAAGAGCGATGGTTCAATTACTTCAACCCAAACCACGAGACTGTCTGTTTCTGGCTCAACAGCAGTGCCTTCCATTGCACTAACTACATATTTAACAGCGTGCAGACCGGGGCCGGCTATTGCCGGATCAAATTGGTTGCCTGACACACCAGGGCCGCTGAAAACGCCTCCCTGAGTGCCTTCGGGAACGAGGGTTCTTACAGAATCTGAAATGCAATAAACGCTGGTATCGAGACCTGAAAAGGATGGATCCGGCAAAATCCGAAGGGAAACGGATAAATCAATTTCTTCGCCAGTAAGCAAGGATGGTGGAAGGAATCCTCCACAGGAAGAATTAAACAACCAGGTTTGTAAGTCAACCTTAAATGAAACATTGAAAATGAATAGGCCCGCCTGCTGAGGTACACCCTCCAGGTAGCCACAACCGTTTGCAGGAGGTGAATATGTTTCCTGATTAAAACTACCTACAATTCCCAGAGGCAAATCGGTGAACTCAGCATCCTACATCGAAACAATGATGGCTGAAGTCCCATCAAAACCCAAAAGACTACCATCAATACAAGCATCAGTAATGTGAAAGGATATGCTGTCAAAGTAATCATCATTGACCCTTCCGGGTGTTGTTTCATCTTCGCATACACCGCCGTAATCAGGGAGATTGGCAAGACAATCCTCGGGAACACATTGACTAAAAGCAGTCAGGCTGCAAGTGATTAAGAAGAGTGCGGTGATTACAAATTTTCCGGCAGATGTTGGTCTGTTTATCTGGTTTTTCGCCCAGACTGTTTGATACATTTTGTTCATTGCTATCAGCGGTTGGTAGGTTTGCGATATTCACGTCGAGCAAGGTAACAAATCTTTAGTGGAATCGGTAATTGCTACCTCACCACCACCCCTCTTCGCGCAACCTCACCGCGGTGCTCCATGCGCAGCACGTAACAGCCTTTACCCATGTGGGCTACCTGAATATCGTGTTGAAGCATACCGGCAGCAAGGATGGTTTCAGTGTGCATCATTCTGCCTGAAACATCGAAAATTGCAATTTGCACCTCACCTTGAAAAGCACCGCCAGATAAAGTTATGCGGTTGACGGTGACATCCAAGATAACTAACTTAACTTTGACGAAAAGCTGTCCTAAGCTACCAGACTACTACAGACCAGGTTTTGGACCTGTGCTGAACAATAAAAACCATTTCTCAAACCAACCCGGCTCTAACTTGCTGGGGGTTATTCTCTCCCATTCCTTGCGCTAGCGAAAGCCTTGCTGCCACGGAGAAAATCCTCTCACCCCATCACCTCGCCCGCCATCATCACCGCCTCGGCCAGGGCCGTTTCGTTGAGGCCGTGTGGAAATTTTTGTTCATTCAGAAAGCGCACAACCTGTTCGGTGGGCATGTTACCGGTAAGGTCGTCCTTCGCCATCGGGCATCCACCAAAACCCTTGATGGCGCCGTCCATACGCTGGCAACCGCTGTCAAAAACAGCCTCCACTTTTTGGCGCCAGGTGTCGGGCGTGGTATGCAAGTGTGCGCCCACTTCTACGTGTGGCAAGCCCTGAATCATGGTTCTAAAAATATCGCGGATGCTCTCAGGGCTTGATGTGCCGATGGTATCCGAGGGAGCGAGAATCTTTACGCCCAGGTCATCGGCTAGTCGTTGGCCCCAGTTGCATACGATCTCGCTGCTCCAGGGGTCACCGTAGGGGTTGCCAAAGGCCATCGAGAGATATACAACCATGGTCTTGCTGTGAGCCTCACAAAGCTGCTGGATCTCCTCTACCCGACCCAGGGAGTCCTCAATAGATGAATTGGCGTTGCGCTGCTGAAAAGTTTCCGATACCGAAAAAGGAAATCCCAGGTATTGAATCTCATCAAACTGTATGGCATCCTCCGCTCCGCGTCTGTTGGCAACAATGGCGAGGAGTTTGGAAGCGGTGCTGCTCAAATCGAGCATTCGCAGCAAATCTGCTGTATCACGCATTTGCGGAATGGCCTTTGGCGATACAAAACTGCCGAAATCAATGGTGTCAAATCCAATAGCAAGCAGCTTGTTGATATATGCCGCCTTGGTTTCGGTGGGGATAAAAGTATGAATCCCCTGCATGGCATCTCGTGGGCATTCAATGAGTTTAATGTTGTTTGTCATGTTCGTGCATTTCAAAGGTCAGCGGCAAGTACAGCTTTGTTGATTCGGTTTACCAATCCCGGTCCTTCATACACAAGGCCCGAATAAACCTGAACCAAATCAGCACCGGCGCGAAGTTTCTCTACCGCATCCCCGGCGCTGTGAATTCCTCCTACCCCAATGATGGGCAGCTTGGGTCCGGCTTTGATCCTTAAGTAGCGAATCACTTCATTAGAGCGATTCAGCACGGGCTTACCGCTGAGCCCTCCTGCACCGATGGCCTCAACCTCGCTTTGCGCTGTCCGCAGTCCCTGGCGGTCAATAGTAGTATTGGTGGCGATAATGCCGTCAATGCCGGTTTCATTCAAGATAGTCAGAATATCGTCCAACTGCTCGTTGCTAAGATCCGGCGCTATTTTCAGCAGCACGGGGCGACGTTGGGGCTTTTCACCGTTTCGTTGGTTGATGGTTGCCAGCAAGCGGGTGAGCGGCTCTTTCTCCTGCAGTTCGCGGAGACCCGGCGTGTTGGGAGAGCTCACATTTACCACGAAATAATCAACATACTCATAGAGCGCGTCGAAGCACTTGAGGTAATCATCAGCAGCCTGCTCGTTGGGCGTGTCTTTGTTTTTACCGATGTTTCCGCCTACTACAATTGTTGTGTAGCGTTTTTTAAGTCGTTTGGCCACTTTCTCTACGCCGAGGTTATTGAAACCCATTCGGTTGATGAGCGCCTCGTCGGCCGGAAGCCTGAACAAGCGCGGTTTGGGGTTACCCTCCTGAGGACGGGGCGTTACCGTACCGATTTCCACAAAACCAAACCCCAGGTAGAACCAGGCATCAACAAGCGATGCATTTTTATCCATCCCCGCCGCCAATCCCACAGGATTTGGAAAATACACACCAAACAACTCGCGCCCCAGTTTTTTGCTCCGCACAGAGCCCGCATACCACAACCCGCGTACACCCGGAATACCCAATACAAACTGCATCAGTCCAAAGGTGAAGTTGTGCGCGCGTTCGGCATCGAGCTTAAACAAAAAGGGTTTGAGCAGGGTTTTGTACATGGTTAAGTGCTTTGCTGCAAAGGTAACTTTCTGCATTATCACACATAGCAATCTGCTCATAGCGATAAGCTATGTTAATTCTTTGGCCAACTCTGTAGAGAGCCCTAAATTTGGCACAATCAGAAACGTAAATCACTAAAACATACAACCATGTCATTTGAATTACCAAAACTCCCTTATGCGTACGATGCACTGGAGCCGCATATTGACGCGCGCACCATGGAAATTCACCACTCCAAGCATCACGCCGGTTATACCAGTAAACTCAACGATGCCATTGCCGGCACCGACGCTGAGGGAAAAAGCATTGAGGACATTCTTAAAAATATCAACAACTACTCAGGCGCTGTGCGCAACAACGGCGGCGGTTACTACAACCACCGCCTCTTCTGGGAAGTGATGTCTCCCAACGGGGGTGGCGAACCTACCGGTGATCTGGCCGATGCCATTCGCAGGGATTTTGGCTCCTTCAATGAGTTTAAAACCCAGTTTTCCAACGCAGCAGCCACTCAGTTTGGCTCGGGCTGGGCATGGCTCTGCAAGCACGACAACGGTAAGCTCGAAGTGTGTGGCTCGCCCAATCAGGATAATCCCCTGATGCCCGGTGTGGGCTGCGGTGGCCACCCGATTCTCGGCATTGACGTATGGGAGCACGCCTACTACCTCAACTACCAGAACCGGCGTCCGGATTACATTCAGGCTTTCTGGAACGTAATCAACTGGGATAATGTGAACGAAAATTTCCGCGGTTAATTCCGTTTTCATGATTCAACAAAAAGGCGTGCTCCTCGGGGTACGCCTTTTTTCATTGCAAGCACCCGCTTTTAGACATCCCTAAACATGTTTTTATCATCAAGGAAAAAATTAACTTTGTGCCATGAATAGGCAGCCCCTCACCCGCAGCGAAGAAAACTACCTGAAGGCCGTGTATTCGCTCAGCGGCAATACGGACAAAGGTGTTTCTACCAGTGATCTGGCTACTCGACTTGAAACCAAAGCCAGTTCGGTAACCGACATGGTTCAAAAGCTGGCTGAGAAAAACCTGCTGCACTACCGAAAGTACCAGGGTGCCAAACTCACACCTGCCGGAAAGGCGGCCGCCATTCAGATTGTGCGTAAACATCGTTTGTGGGAGGTATTTCTTCATGAAAAGCTCGGCTTTGCGTGGGACGAAGTACACGACATTGCCGAGCAGTTGGAGCACATTAAGTCTGAGGAATTGATTTTGCGTCTGGAGCGATTTCTAGGGCACCCAAAGTTTGACCCGCACGGCGACCCCATCCCCGATCCCGACGGACGCATCCAGACGCGTCGCAGTATGCCGGTAAGCGAAATGAAGCCCGGCATGGACGGTGTCATTACAGGCGTGCGCGATTCGTCGTCGAGCTTTCTGCAATACCTTGACAAGCAACAACTCGTGTTGGGTACTCGGATCAAAGTGATAGAGGTTTTTGACTATGACCAAAGCGTTCAGGTTGAAACCACCGAGAATCGCCTAACTCTGTCATTCGATGTAAGCAAGAACATTAAGGTTCAGGTTGAAAACGGATGAACGCGCTGATCTCGTTTTTTGAATCCGTAGGTCCCTTATGGAGCGCTTTAATCGCCACTACTTTTACCTGGTTTACAACGGCTTTGGGTGCGTCTGTGGTTTTTCTGTTCAAGCGCTTGTCGCGCAAATGGCTCGACACCATGCTGGGCTTTACCGGCGGGGTGATGGTTGCGGCCAGTGTGTGGTCGTTGCTGGTACCGGCGGTTGAAATGAGCAGTGAACATAATGTACCTGTTTGGTTTCCTGCTGCATCCGGCTTTCTCATAGGAGCGTTGTTTCTGTTTGTGCTCGACAAGTTTACCCCTCATCTGCACATCAATTTCTCCGAATCCGAAAAAGAGGGCATTGAAACCGACTGGCATCGAAGCACCCTGCTGGTTCTGGCTATTACTTTGCACAACATACCTGAGGGACTGGCCATCGGCTTTTTGTTTGGCGCGGCGGCACTTGGGCTCCCAGGAGCCACCGTGGCTGCGGCGCTCGCACTTACCATTGGTATCGCGGTTCAAAATCTTCCCGAAGGTATGGCTGTTGCCATGCCGCTCAGAAGACACGGTTTAAGCAGATTCAAAAGCTTTTGGTACGGACAGCTCTCGGCGGCTGTTGAGCCGGTAGCAGGCGTAATCGGCGCGCTTGCTGTGGTATATATGCAGGCAATCCTACCTTATGCCCTCGCGTTTGCGGCAGGTGCTATGATTTATGTGGTGGTTGAAGAAGTAATACCCGAATCACAGCGCGATAAATACACCGATTATGCAACCCTGGGGTTCATCCTCGGTTTTACGTTGATGATGATATTGGATACCGGGCTCGGTTAATCTCAATACCTTTGGCACCGTGAGCAAGGTAAACATCAAAAACAAAAAGGCATCTTTCGAGTATCATTTGCTCGACAAGTTCACGGCGGGTATTGTGCTTACCGGAACCGAAGTGAAAGCCCTTCGCGACGGAAAGGCAAGCATCGCCGAAGCTTATTGCCTCTTTATCAACGATGAATTATGGGTGCGCAACATGCACATCGCTGAGTACGACCCCGGCAGTTACAACAACCACCCTCCCCTTCGCGATCGCAAACTTCTGTTGCAACAAAAAGAACTGCAGAAGCTCAGTAAGAAAATGACCAACAAGGGCTTGACCATCGTTGCCACGCGTCTCTATTTTTCAGAATCGGGTTATGCCAAGCTCGATATTGCACTAGCGCAAGGTAAGAAGCTGCACGATAAGCGAGACAGTATCAAGGACAAAGACATCCAGCGCACCCTTGATCGGGCTATGAAAAAATAGCACTCAGGCAACGGCCCGAAAAAAACCTACCTTTGCGCTTATTCACGGAGTTACTTCACTCAAATCTGATTTATAGCATGCAACTGTACAATCGGGTGGACAGGAAGGTACTCGAAGCGCAGATGGCCAACAGCGATGTGAGGCGCATCACTTTGTCGTTTTACAAGTACCACCAGATCGGAAACCCACAACTTTTCAGGAATTACCTCTATGCACGTCTTGATTCGCTCCGCGTGTTGGGCAGGATATACGTTGCCCATGAGGGTGTAAACGGGCAAATAAGCGTGCCCAAAGAGCAATACCACGCCATGGTTCAGGAGCTAGACGAAACAAGGTTTCTCTCAGGAATCCGGTTGAACATCGCCATTGAAGATGACGGGAAATCCTTTATCAAACTCATCATCAAAGTGCGCTCAAAAATCGTAGCCGACGGACTGAATGACAGATCGTTTGATGTGACCCGTAGGGGTAAGCATTTAGATGCCGAAGAATTCAATGCCCTCGCATCCGACCCCAACACAGTAATTGTGGACATGCGCAATCACTACGAAAGTGAGGTGGGCCACTTTGAAGGTGCCATTTGCCCGGATGTGGATACTTTTCGAGATTCGCTCCCTGTGGTGGAAGACATTCTCAAACCCCACAAAAACAAAAATATACTGATGTACTGCACCGGCGGTATTCGCTGCGAAAAAGCCAGTGCGTGGTTTAAGCACCGTGGTTTTGAAAAGGTGCATCAACTAAACGGAGGTATTATCGAATATGCCCGTCAGGTTCAGCAAAAAGGACTTGAAAACAAGTTCAAGGGAAAGAATTTTGTATTTGACAACCGTCTGGGAGAGCGGATATCTGATGAGGTCCTTGCACAGTGTCATCAGTGTGGAGCACCGTGCGATACCCACACCAATTGCGAAAACGCAGCCTGCCATTTACTCTTTATTCAATGTGCGGATTGCGCCGCCAAATACGAAGGCTGCTGTTCCTATGAGTGTCATGAGTTTAACCAGCTTCCTGAAGAAACCCAGAAAGAACTGCGCAAAAACATTGATTATCAACACAACGTTTACCACAAAGGTCGGGTTCGACCTAAGCTGCGTGAGTTGATTAGTGAGCAACTGCGAAGTTTGAAGAAAACGGCAGAACCTGCGGTAACGAACAATGAGTAAACTTGAACCCAAAGTATGCAATAAGCTCCTCCTATTGCACAATTTGAGTTGAAAACTGTGGATTTTGAGATGAAATGTCAGGTGAACTCATCAAAAACCTATCTTCGCTGCCATCTTTGAACCTTCAAAAACCAAAACGATGAATAGAGTACTTGTAATGTTGGGCCTTGCAGTAATGTTGGCCTCTTGTGGCGAAAGCACCACGCAGGAAGAAAGCAGTCAGGAAGCTACCGAAGCGCGCGAAGAGAAACGCGAGCTTAACGAACGCGCAACTACTCAGCTGGAAGCTGCTAAAAAGAATGTTCGACGCACCATGGAAAAATACGAAACCCGTGAGCAGGCAGAAGAAGCGATTGAGCGTTTTTCAACCCAAATGGAAGAATACAAAGAGAAACTGGCTGATTCCGATGACAAACTGCGCGAAGGTCTTGAGAAAAGAATTGACCTTTTAAAAGATCAAATTCAAGCCATCAAAGAAGAGCACGGCATTGAGGATTAAACCCTGCACACAAACTTTTCAAAGTATCACGACCCGGTTATCGCCGGGTCGTTTTTTTGTCTGAGGGCAAGCCTTCTGTTTCAATAATCACGTGGGGCTCAAGGGCTTTCTCGATCACATTTTTCAGCTCGCGCATCTCTTTATCGGCAAGTTTTTTACCAAACTGCGCGAACAAAGCCATCAGCAATGACCCCACCAACGACACCGGAACCAACCACCATGCCCAGGGGTTTTTTCCTAAAGCAAACTGAGAGCCGCCGAGCATCAATGCTGTGAGCCCCCCAAGGCCCAACACGGCATACAAGAATACATACATCGTCCAGACTGTAGGAAGCGGACCGATGAGCCCTCGCACTGTTGTGGTACCATCTTCCTCTTTCAACAGGTTGATATCCATTTGGGGCGACCAGAAATGACGCGTTTCCGGAGGAGTGCGCAAAACAAGGTGATAGCCTGCCGATCGCCAGCGGATATCCGCCGGATTATCGTTCTGCAACTGACCTTCAATAAGAGCCGTAATCTCCTCAGTAGGCAACTTTAATCGGTACTTGAAGCGCGGGCGGAATTCTACAGAATCTGACATTATAAAGGAAAGCTGGTTCTCCGAAGGTAATCATTTACCCGAAATGTACAGCACCCGGTTTTTCAATACATGTGCAAGGGTTAACATTGAACTGTTGGCATTTAGTATCATCATCTTGCTAAAAGACTGATGGATGCAGTTAAATTTGTAGCTGAACACCTAAAAAACCAAACATGATGAAAACTACACTTACAATCGCACTCATGGCATGTTGCTTTGCCTTAAGCTCTTGTGAAGAGCAAACCAAGGCAGAACAAGCTGAGGAAAAAGTTGAAGAGGCTGCCGAAACCACCCGGTCAGCAACTGAAGACGCCTGGGCCGAAGCCAAAGAGAAGTTGGCCGATCTGGAGAATGAAATCAACCAGTTAGCTGCCGAAATGGAAGAAGCCAGTGAGGAAGGCAAAAAAGAGATTGAAGAAAAAATTATCGAGCTGAAAGCAAAGTACCAGGAGATCAGGTCTGATATGGAGGACTAATCTCCCTCTGAAAAGCTAAAAACCGCCGCGAGTCATTCCGGCGGTTTTTTATTTGCTCTTGACGAATTTAATGGTTGAGGCTCCATTCCCATCCGCTGCCCTCACAATAAACATTCCTGCAGGAAGCTGACCAACCTGTAAACTGTGCCCGTTGGTATTGGACTGAATCAACAATCTGCCGCTCGCGTCAAAAACTTCTAATTGTATGTTTTCCGCGGTACCATCCAGCCAAACAAAGTCGCTGGCATACCACATCCTGAAAGCTGTTTCTTCGTTAAGTACTTTCATACCAACGGTTTCATCCCACACATTTGCCGCAAATTCCGGAATATCAATAAAGGGATTGCGGTTGCCCTGAATGCCAAAAACCGCGTTGTTGCGATCTATTTCCTTTTGGCTTACCGGGTCGTTGGCAGCCCATTGCAGCAATAAATCCCTGGCCCACCCGGTAAAGTTATCTCCCTGTATCATATCAGTTTGCCATTGAGAAATCTGTGGATAATAGCGAGTAAGCATGTAAAAAAATGTTCGGGCAAAATCACCTTTGTATTCATCAATGGGCTCAAAAACAACACCTGAATACCCCGTCCAATTACTTGTTCCGCGCAAACTACCGTTAGTGGTTGTAAAATTGGCAGTTCCTACCGAACCATAAGGGTAATTTGCACGAACACCGTTCACGAATCCATCTGTGGGGTAAATGTGAAAAAGATCGGTTGACATAGGAGCTGTGCTAACGTACCAGCTTTGCGGAAAAGAATGTTCGCGGTTGAAACAATCGCCCTCCTGACTGTAGTTACCACACTGGTCAGTTACAAACTCATACACATACGCAGGTTGACCGCCCGGAATATCAGAGTACATATCCCAAACAGTACCATCGGGTTTCATATCCGTAGCTTCAAAAGCAGCCCAGATTTCGCTGTTGGATATTACAGTATGCCCCTGAATAATCTGGTGCAGGGCTTCCCGAAGTTCATCTCCGTACAAGCCTTCTGCATCGTCATAATAACCCGGCGGTATTTGGGCAACAAGACCAGCCGCAAGGCCGCAACCAACCAAAACCAACCCAAAACACTTGCTTAACGATGAAAAATTCATGCTGCAAGTTAAACAGAACCCTGGTTATGCGTCAATTTTCACAACGCTGTTTCTCATTGGTTACAAAACTCGTCAACGGATTTTCCGCATACGGATGTTTTGCGGAGTAACTTCCAGGTATTCGTCATCGCCAATGTACTCCATGGCTTCTTCGAGCGAAAAGCGCACCGGTGGCGGCAACTTTACAGCTTCATCGCTACCTGATGCACGAACGTTGGTGAGTTTCTTACCTTTTACAAGGTTTACTTCAAGGTCTCCGGTGCGACTGTGCTCCCCTACTACCTGACCTTTGTAAATGTCGGAACCCGGCTCAATGAAAAACCGTCCGCGGTCTTTCAACCGGTCAATGGCGTAAGCGGTAGCTTTGCCTGTTTCAACTGAAACCAATGATCCTTGAAGACGCGTGGTGATGACGCCCTTCATAGCCTCGTAAGAACGGAAGCGGTGGGTCATTACGGCTTCTCCTCCCGTGGCGGTGAGAATCTGATTGCGCAATCCAATCAATCCGCGCGAGGGAATATCAAACTCAAGGTGCTGCAAATCACCTTTGGGCTCCATCACCAAAAGGTCGCCTTTGCGCTGCGTAACCAACTCGATGGCTTTTCCTGAAACGCTGTCGGGCACGTCAATCACAAGTGTTTCGTACGGCTCGCAGGTTACTCCATCTATCTCTTTGAGAATTACTTTGGGTTTTCCAACCTGTAGCTCATAGCCTTCACGGCGCATGGTTTCAATCAGAATGGAAAGGTGAAGAATACCTCTTCCGTACACATTGAATTTTTCTTCCGAATCGGTAGGTTCTACCTTAAGTGCCAGGTTTTTCTCGGTTTCCTTCATCAAACGGTCGCGCAGGTGGCGGCTGGTCACAAACTTGCCTTCCTTGCCAAAAAACGGAGAATTGTTGATGGTAAAAAGCATGCTCATGGTGGGTTCATCCACCTCAATGCGCGGCAGTGCTTCGGGCTGATCTTTATCGGCAAGGGTGTCGCCAATTTCAAAATCCTCAAGCCCCACGATGGCACAGATATCTCCGGACCGAACACTTTTCACACGCTCTCGGCCCAGTCCTACAAATTCATACAGCTCCTTGATGCGCATCTTTCTCATAGAGCCATCGCGGCGGCAGAGCATGTACTCCTGCCCTTCCGCCAAATCGCCACGGTACACACGGCCAATCGCAATACGCCCCACAAAACTGGTGTAGTCGAGTGAGGTAATTTGCATTTGCGCAGGTCCGGCATGGTACGGTGCTTCGGGAATGACGCGCAAAATGGTATCGAGCAGCGGCAACACATCAGTGCCGGGCTTTTGCCAATCGGTGCTCATCCACCCTTGCTTGGCCGACCCGAAAACTGTTTCAAAATCGAGCTGCTCTTCGGTGGCATCGAGATTAAACATCAGGTCGAAAACAGCTTGCTGGGCTTCGTCGGGTGTACAGTTCTCCTTGTCTACCTTATTTACCACCACAATGGGTTTCAGCCCAAGTTCAACGGCCTTTCCGAGTACAAAACGGGTTTGAGGCATGGGGCCTTCAAAGGCATCCACAAGAAGCAGCACTCCGTCGGCAAGGCGAAGCACGCGCTCTACCTCTCCGCCAAAGTCGGCGTGACCGGGTGTATCAATGATGTTGATTTTAACACCTTCGTACACCACCGATACGTTTTTAGACAAAATGGTGATTCCGCGCTCGCGTTCAAGGTCGTTGTTATCGAGGATGAGCTCGCCGGTTTCTTTGTGTGCTTCAATGGTTTGAGAAGCATGAATAATGCAGTCAACCAGGGTGGTTTTACCGTGGTCAACGTGTGCAATAATGGCAACGTTTCTTACAGATTTCATGAAAATGGAATGGGGAAAAAATTATTCATCGTCGCGGTTAACCCGCAGTTTTCGACCGTTTACTTCAAGACCGTCAAAGTGACGACCAATGTTTTTGCCTTCCTGACCTTGTACATCAAAAAAGGCAAAACGATCTTTGATGGAAACGCGTTCTATTTGCTTGCGCGAAATACCTGCCTGTTCCGCCACAAAATCCACCAGTGTTTTCGGGTCGAGACCGTCTGCAAATCCGGCATTGATGAAGTAACGTGTCCCGTCATCGTTTTTTTTACTGCGTGCCTTACGTTCAGGGCGATCCTTCTTCTCTCCTTTGCGGTCGGATTTGCGGTCGTGGTCGGCACGCTCGGTGCGCTCGCGTTTACCTTCAGACTTGCGCTCGCGGTCTTGCCATGATTCACGTCCTTTGCGACCTTCACGACGATCACTTCTCTCTCCGCGTTCCCGGAAAGATGAGCGTTCTGATCTGGCATTTAAATCATCATCGGCACCACGTGGTGCACCTCCCAATTGTTGGGCAAGCAGCTTACCAATCAACTCTTCTTTGGAGAGTTCCATCAATTGCTCCATCGCGCTTTCAACCATTTGGCCTTTAGCTGGCTTGGTCTTTTTGAGATTATCTACCCACAGGTCGAGCTGGCCGCGCTGAACTTGTTGAAGCGTGGGAATTTCGATAGGCTGAACACTTATTTTCAAAGTTTTTTCGAGACGCCGCATAGACGACTCCTCCCTCGGGTTGAGCAGCAATACCGACATGCCCGACTTTCCGGCTCGAGCGGTTCGTCCGCTTCGGTGCGCAAACGATTCGTGATCTTGTGCCATACCAAGGTGAAATACGTGGGTCAGGTCGTTGATATCCAAACCCCGGGCCGCCACGTCGGTTGCCACAATCATTTTGAGAGCGCGCTTGCGAAACTGGTTCATTACGCGCTCGCGCTGCACTTGAGAGAGGTCACCATGAAGAGCTTCTACGCGGTAACCGCTCCGGTTTAAATCGTCGGCCACTTCCTGGGTATCCACACGGGTACGGCAAAAAACAATCCCATATACATCAGGAATGTGATCAAGAAAGCGCTTTAAGGCTTCGTTGCGGTTTTTGCGGGTTACAATGGCGTATCGGTGCTCTATATTTACGTTGGTGCGTTGCGTGGAGTCGATAGACACCACCACCGGATCGGTCATAAACGTTTCGGTAATGGTGCGAATGGCCGGAGGCATGGTAGCCGAAAACATCCAGATGGGATGATCACCGGTGTGTTTCAGAATCTCGTGCACATCCTCTTTAAAACCCATGTTGAGCATCTCATCGGCTTCGTCGAGAACCACCGCGTTTACAGTGTCGAGAGATACTTCTTTGCGTCGGATTAAATCGAGCAAACGTCCGGGTGTTGCCACCAGAATATGGGGAGCGTTTGCGCGTAAAGAGCGCAGCTGACCCGCAATAGGGGCGCCTCCGTACACAGTGAGTAGTCGTAGTCCACGCTGCTGCTTTCCGAAGCGCTTGAGTTCTTCGCCGATTTGCACAGCCAGCTCGCGCGTGGGTGCCACAACCAGGAATTGAGTAGTAGGTTCAGCAGTGTTGCAGTGCTGAAGGATAGGTAGCCCGTAGGCAATCGTTTTTCCAGTTCCTGTTTGGGCCAGACCAATAAAGTCGCTATTTTGTTGCAACAGAACCGGAATAGCCTGCACCTGGATCGCGGTGGGTTCAGTAATGGATGCTGCGGCCAAAGCCGCTGCCCATGATTCGTGAAGTCCCAGTTCTTGAAATGCTTGCATTGTTCTCTAAAAAGGCCGCAAAGGTAGGCTTAAAATGTAAGCAAAAAGTTAAACCCGACCAAATCAGTGTAAAATACGACCGGCCCAGCTTGTAAGAAGCTGAACCGGTCACCAATCAATCATGAAAACAAATCTGATCGCTATGAGATCTGAATGGTTTTGGTCCTCTTTTCCTCAGTGCGTTTTGGAATATCAACCTTCAGGATGCCATTTTTGACCTGTGCCTTGATGTCTTCTTCGTTTACATTATCTGGCATACGAAAAGAGCGCTTAAACGACTGATAATAGAACTCCCGACGGCTGTAGCGCGCGTCTTTATCCTCCTTTTCTTCGCTCTTTTCAGATGAAATGGTGAGCAAACCGGCGTTCAGTTCAATGTTCACATCATCCTTGTCGAAACCCGGCACGGCGAGCTCTACTTCAAAGCGATCGTCCAACTCTTTGATGTTGGCAGATGGAATGTCGCGCTGCATACGGTTGTCAAAGAAGTCGCTGTCAAACAGGCTGTCGAAAAACGGACTGAATACAGGTGGGTTTTTGCGAAATTTGGTGAGTGTCATAATAGTAAGTTTTTTGGGTTTACAATGTTTTTTCTGTTCGTCTAAAAAGCCCTGCTCAATGGTTGTGCCGATGAAAAATACCGGACATTTTGTTCGTGAAAAGACTGATTAGCAGACATTATGACGCAATTCCAGTAATTTGCCCTGACATTATTTCAGCATCCTATCTCCTGAAGGATACCTTATCTTCGCACCCGATGCATTCCACAGAAAAAGCAAGAACCTATACCAACAAGCAAGGCGTTACCCTCACTTTGGAGGAGTGGATTGCCTACCTGGACGACGTTGACTTTGAGAGCTACCGAAACATTCAGGGTTTGTACGATATGTGGAACGAAGATTTCTCGGTCGAAATGCGCGAGGCCCTGGATTCATACTACCGAAAGCGCAAAGCGCGATTCAGGAAAACAGGCCGCTAAGGCGCGGCGCTATGGTGAAAACACTACTTTAGCCCATCGAACTGTTCAGCAAGGCTTGTTCAACGAAGTATTGTGAAATCAGCGCCTTTAAATATGCTTAATCTTGAATTAAATATCTGGGATATCATAGCCGAGTACAGTACCATTATCTATACCAGCACAGCGGTACTAATAGTCATTGGCGCGATTATCCTTACGCGGGTTATGGGGATGCTGATGCGGCGAATTATGCGGCGCGATGTTGAGCACCAGAGCGGAGACCTCACACGTCTTCGCTTTTTGAACAACGCCATCTCTGCCCTTATCTGGTTTACGGCCCTCACGCTCATTATATTCACCGTTCCTCAACTGCGCGCTTTGGCCATAACGCTTTTTGCCGGGGCAGGAATTTTGGTAGCAATCATTGGTTTTGCTGCTCAGGCAGCTTTTGCAAACATCATCTCCGGAATTTTTATTGTCATGTCGAGACCTTTTCGGGTTGGAGACCTGATTCGTGTTTCACCGGAATACCAGGGGTTTGTAGATGATATTACATTGCGCCACACGGTAATCCGCGATTTTCAAAACCGGCGTGTGGTGATTCCCAATTCAGCAGTAGGGGCTGCCAATATCCTGAATCACACCATTGACGACCCTAAGGTACGCGAGTACGTGGAAATGCGTATCAGCCTGGATAGCGACATGGAACTGGCTATAAAAATTATGCGCGAGGAGGCCTTGAAACACCCCTATTGTATTGATAACCGGACTCCTCAGGAAATTACCGCCGGCGATCCCGTGGTGCAGGTTCGGGTGATTGGCTTTGACGACAGCGCCACCGTATTAAGGGCGTATGTATGGGTAAACGACCCCGTTCATGCTTTTTTGCTTCGTTTTGACATGTACCGAAGCTGCAAAAAGCGCTTCGACGAAGAAGGTATACTTCTCGGAATACCCCATCGCATGCTCATGTTCAAAAACTCTTCCGAGAAAAAGCAGATTTTGGGCGAAGAATAGTTTCGCTCTGACCATCCTCTGCAAAACCTTGGGCACAGTATTCTGTTACTTTTGCGTTCCGAAGCAATGACGAAGGTTTCCAACGAATGCTCCACCGATGATAAGAGGTAAGCTGCTGCTTTTATTTGCGTACCTGACCATGCTCAGTGCCCATGCCCAGGACGAAACTTACACCATTAGCGGGTATGTAAGCGACGCTGCTTCGGGCGAATACCTCCTTGGGGCCAATGTGTACATAAAGGAAACGCAGCGCGGTACCACTACCAATACAAATGGTTTCTATTCACTGAAAACCCCTTCAGGAGATTTCACCCTCGTTGTTTCCTATCTGGGTTACACCAATTACGAGCAAAAACTAGCCTTTGAAGAGGAGAGGCGCTTGCGCATCAACGTGGCATTAGAAACGGTTACGCTTGATGAGGTAGTTATTACTGGCGATCTGGATCGAAATACGAGCAGCGTTCAAATGAGCGAGATTGAGCTGGAAGTTCAACAAATCAAGCAGATTCCGGCTTTTTTGGGAGAAGTTGACGTACTGAAAACCATTCAATTACTGCCCGGTGTGCAGTCGGCCGGTGAAGGCAACACAGGTTTTTACGTGCGAGGGGGTGGCCCGGACCAAAACCTCATTCTGTTGGACGATGCCGTGGTTTACAATGCCTCTCACCTCTTTGGTTTCTTTTCGGTATTTAACGCCGACGCCATCAAGAATGTAAATCTTATTAAAGGTGGTATGCCTGCTGAATACGGTGGCCGACTGGCTTCAGTGCTCGATATTACCATGAACGAAGGAAACAACCAAACCTTTGGTGGAGAGGGAGGTATCGGTCTTATCGCCTCCCGTCTCACCCTGGAAGGCCCGGTACAAAAAGGAAAAAGCTCCTTTCTGGTGAGTGGCCGACGAACCTATATTGACGTACTTGCGCAGCCTTTCATCCCCAAAGAATCAGCATTCAACGGCTCGGGATATTACTTCTACGACCTGAATGCGAAAATCAACTACCGTTTCAGCGATAAAGACCAACTTTCGTTTTCAGGTTATTTCGGACGCGATGTATTTACCTTCAACAGCAACGCTGCCGATGTACTCTTCAACATCAATTGGGGAAACGGTACCGCTGCCGCGCGCTGGACGCACCTTTTTAAGGACAACCTCTTCATGAAAACGGTGCTTACCCACACCCGCTACGATTTTAACTTTGGCGGTGAACAGGGCGACTTCAACATCAACCTCTTCTCCTCTATCCGGGATTACACCTTTAAGAACCACTTTACGTGGTACCCCGATATCCGGCACAAAGTGAAGTTTGGCGTGGAGTATACTTTCCACCACTTCACGCCCAACAACGCCACAGCCACACAAGGAGCCACCATTTTTGACCTCGGCGAAGAGCAGCGCTTTTATGCACACGAAGCTGCCATTTTTGTGCAAGACGAATGGGATATCACCGACGATCTGGCCATCAATGCCGGTTTGCGCGTGTCGGGATTTCAGCACACAGGACCTTTTACCCGGTACATTGTGAATGAGTTGGGGCAAAACGTGGATACCATCAGCTACGGGCGAGGGGCGAATATCCGCACCTACGGCGGACTGGAACCTCGGATTTCGGTGCGCTACAAACTCAATGGAAAGTCATCGGTTAAAGCAGCCTTCACCCAAAATTACCAGTACGTGCATTTGGTGTCTATTTCGCCGGTGTCGCTGCCCACAGATGTGTGGTTGCCTACCACCTCGATAGTAGAACCACAGTTTGGCCGGCAGTATAACATTGGTTATTTCAGAAACTTTGCCGCTAATAAGTACGAGGCATCGGTTGAGGTGTATTACAAAACCATGGACAACCTCGTTGAATACAAGGAGGGTGTTACTCCTGACCAGGGCGTGGGCAACAATGAGGACAACCTGCTGACCTTTGGCGATGGCCGCTCCTACGGTATTGAGTTCTTCTTCAAAAAACGATTTGGCAAAACCAATGGATGGGTGGGCTATACCCTGAGTAACACCGATCGTGTGTTCGAAGATATTAACAACGGCGAACGTTTTCCGGCACGCTTCGATCGCCGTCACGACCTTTCGCTGGTGGTGCTGCACGAGTTTAACAAGCGCTGGAACATGGGTCTCACCTTTGTGTATGCCACCGGTAACGCCATTACGCTGCCCGTAGGTCGCTACTTTCTGGAAAACCAGATTGTGAGTATTTACGGTCCGCGAAACGACGTGCGCATGGCCAGTTTTCATCGGTTGGATTTGAGCGCCACCTACAACTTCAAAAAAGACAAAACCTACACCGACCCCGAAACCGGCGAGGAGAAACAGAGGCCCAAACGCATTCAGAGCAGTCTTACCCTTGCTATCTACAACGTATACAGCAGGTTGAACCCGTACTTCTACTACTTTGACAGTTCGGGCACCTTTTCAGACGGAACTTTTGGTTTAAACGCCAAGCAGGTGTCGCTCTTCCCAATTTTGCCATCTCTCACATGGAACTTCAAATTCTGACGGCATGAAAAACTACTTTTCCATACTGATCGCGGCGTGTACAGGGATTCTGCTTTTCTCTTGTGAAAAGGATATTATCGTTGAGCTGCCTCCCGTAGATGCCCAGATTGTGGTTGAGGGCACGATTGAGCCCGGCCGCCCTCCATTTATATTGGTAAGCTGGAGCCAGGGCTTTTTTGACCCATTGGACATTGACGCCTTCAACTCCTATTTTATTCGCGATGCCGAAGTTCGGGTAAATGGTGTTTTAATGGAAGAAGCCTGTACCGACGCTCTCCCCGACTCGCTACTGCCTATTTTAAGTGAACAAACAGGTATTGCACTGGAAAACCTGTTTGTGCTGAATTTCTGCGTGTATAGTAACCCTGGCAGCAATCCTTTTGCGGTGCTGGGAGAAGTGGGCGGCACATACAATCTGGAGGTAAAGGTGGGCGACAAGGTTCTTACTTCGCGTACCCACATTCCACAACCCATACCGTTGGAGGAAATATGGTACCAAACCTGGGCCAACACGGATTCGCTTGGGCTGATTTGGGCGCGCCACACCGACCCGGATACCCTCGGAAATGCCTACAGGTGGTTTGCCAAACGTATTAACCGGAGGCCCGGCGATCCGCTCAATCGTCCCAAAGATTTGAATTTTCACGCGCCGATAGGCTCTGCGTTCGACGATCAGTTTATCAATGGAACTACCTTTGAGTTTGCCTACGGTCGGGGCAGGCCGGCAAATTCGCCGCAACCTGAAGATAACAACGCTGAAGCCGGCTTCTTTAAGGAGGGAGATACCGTGGTGGTGAAATGGTGTACTATTACTCAGCAGGCAGCCCGAACCCTGCGCTCTTTTGAACAGCAGATTGGCACCACCGGCAATCCCTTTGCATCGCCGGCCAATGTTGTATCAATGATTGATGGCGGTCTCGGAGTCTGGATTGGTTACAGCCCCACTTTTGATACCATACCCTTGTATCCGGCAGAATAAGGGTCAGTTAACAGTTCTGATTAGATGGTATTATCAACATATTTAAAGGGGCTTTGAGCTTTTCTCATCACTTGGTTTTGGAAAAAGAGAAAAAGATTACCTTCGCAACCTGAAAATCGGGGTGTAGCTCAGTTGGTAGAGTGCACGTCTGGGGGGCGTGAGGCCGCAGGTTCAAGTCCTGTCACCCCGACTACTGAAACAAAGAGGCTTAGCAGAAATGCTAAGCCTTTTTTCGTTATTGTGGCAATTTTCACCCAGGTTATCCAATAAGTAGAGTGCTAAGCCGCGCAGATACTTCCGCAAAGAATCCTTACTACCACTCCGGAATACAGGAGTTCTAAAAATGATAGTGTGAGTTGGAGCCCAACTCGCGCAAGCCATACTGCGGAAGGCAGGCCTGTAAACCGGAGGCAGGTTCTGCAAACAATGATTACAAATTAATCTGACAGACTTCCAACAAACCACCGTACACCGAGGTTTTCTACATTTGTGCAAAAGGTGCAATACATGGAACTGGAGATAAAGCCCTATGAAGACTGGATGCGCGAGCAGGTTGTAGCGCTGTTTGACGCTGAATACCAAACCGGCACCAATGCGTTTAGCTCACTGTTCGATAATTTTTATGAGCACTCTTTTCAAAAAGACCACTGTATCCGCATTGTATCAACCTCTGGCGATACGGTTGCCGGGTTTCAATCCTTTTTTTACTGGCCGGTGGTTTACAGTGGTCAAGTCATCCGCGCATATCAAAGCGGAAATTCATTGGTGCACCCCGATTTTCGTGGAAAGGGTTTGTTTGCTAAGTTACTCAATTACATCCACCTGCCTGAAAACAACTTTGAATTTGATCTGCTGATTGGTTTTCCTGTGCCGATGTCGTATGGCTCATTCATGCGCAAAGATTGGAAGAACCCTTTTGACCTTCAGTGGTATGTGAAACCGCTGAATCCTCTTCGCTCTGTGTTCTCCGCGCCTGAGTCTCAACTGCGCAAAGCATGGCCCGAAAGAGAAAAACTCAACTTTATCGGCCCAAAAGAGGTGAATTACATTGCCCAGCAAAGTGATTTTGATGCCTATCGCTTTTCTTTCGAGGAGGGATCATACTATCGATTCACCTACGATTCGGGGGGAGAGAGCTCTTACTTCGAGCTAAAAGCACAGACACGCAAAAAGTTTATCCGTGAACTAATAATCGGGAAGTTTTTGTGCTCCAATCAGAATCCGGAATTCGCATCTGAAGCCTTCAATGCGCTTTTAAAATCTGTGCGGCAATCGGCATCTTTCAGTATGCTTTCCATCGCTGTGAATCCGGGCAACACCTTTTTGCTGAAAGTACTGGAGCAAAACGGTTTTCGGTCAATCAATCGCTCAATTCATTTTATCGCAAAAGGACCGGTTGCAGATGAAATTACAGACTGGAGCGACTGGTGGATTTTTCGCGGTGATATTGACACCTGGTAGGTGTGTATGCTGATTTCCATTGATTCAAATAAAGAACGAAAAGCCCGGAGAATGATCCCCGGGCTTTAAAATTTGGTTTGTATGGTGGCGGCAGGCTACATCACAACCAGTCGCTCGGTAGTAAACAACTCGCCATCTACCACAACCTGTATCATGTAAACGCCACGCGATAGACCAGGCTCAAAGCGTATCAAACGACTCAATTCACTTCCGTAATGACCAAAGCCCATTGACTGAATCAATTTACCGTGTAAATCACGCACCTGAATCATCACGTTGTGGCTTTCGTCTCCAAGACCTGAAAGTTCAAGGCGCGCTTCGGTTCCGCCGTTGGGGTTAGGATACAACAGCGATGCGGTTTCAATGAGGCTACGCGCTGCAGCTATTTCCTGCTGCGGTGCCTCGGGGCCGGCAATGGTAATATTGCAGATCGCTCCGTAGCTTCCCAAAACTCCTCCCTGCTGCACCCGAACCCGCACCTCGTATTCACCAGCCGTCAGTGCTGGAGAAATTCCATTCCAAGACAAGCTTATTCCTGTGTTAGGGCGGGTGGCAGTACTCACAACCCCTGTGGTGGTATTGTTGAATTCAAATTGGTAAAAATCAGCCGTGCACACCGATTGTGCAATCAGTATACCACTAGGTGAGCTGAATGTGGTTCCACAGTAGTTAGGGCGTACTGATGTAGGAGCAGGTGGACCGAGTTCTATGGGATGCACCGCACCATAACCACTCCATGTCTCACCAATAGCAACTTCAACCGCAACATTATAGGTTGTTGAGGGAACCAGATCTTCAAACCAAGACAAGCGCACACTAGCATTTCCGCTACCACGGGTGTAGTAAATTTCATTCCCGTTGGTTGGATCATTATCAGGGTCTAATCTCCAGCGATAGTTGGTAGCCCCACTGATGGAATAGGCTATCATCAAATCACACATTTGATAAAGGTTTCCTGAACCATTGGTTAGCTGGTACTCTGGCCGCAACTCGGTTTGTGGTACATCAGATGCAGTGCCAATGGTGCACATATCACCATATTCGCCCCACACACCATTTACCCGTACCTTCACCCGCACCTCATAAGTTTGAGCCAGTGTAACCCCCTCAATCCATGAAATACGCATCCAGGGATTATTCGTATTTCGGGTATATTCCGGCAACGCAGCACCTCCAATTGGGGTATATTCCCAACGGTATGCTTCCGCAGAAGGAATGCTCGTGGCAGAAATAAAGTCGCCAAGCTCGTAACCACCCGTATTACAGAAATTCGGATGAACCTGGGTGGTTGGCACCGTGGCCGTAAATGGTATCTCTACAACAAAGGATTCCTCACAGCCAGCTGCATCCATGACAAAGCATGTATAGGTGCCAGCAAACACGCCCAGCACCTCTGGACCGGTTTGCATGAATGCATCATTCCACTGATAACTGTAAGGCTCAAGTCCACCTGTGACTGTAATGGTGGCCGAGCCATTGGCAAACCCGGGCGTTGCCGGCACTGTTGTGTAGCTGTAGGTTAGCTCGCAATCGCTTTGCGGGTCACAGGGGTCGTTGCCTGTGCTGCCACCTACGCATTCATTGCAATCATCCACAAAGGCGCTTCCGCCCCACACTCCGTTGCAATCCTGGGCGCATGGCTGAAGTCCGGTTGTACCTCCTACGCAAACGCCGCAATTGTCGAAGAAAGCAGTTCCGCCAAAGTCACCGTTGCAATCGGACACACAGGGCTCATCACCG
>REDV01000107.1 GCA_007695365.1 Cryomorphaceae bacterium
AGCAACGACGGCAGGAGTTGCGTAGCGGAGAAATCTATTATGAGATAAAAGTGTGAACTGAATGAGATTTCTCCCCCGAAATTCTTCGGGGCAGGCTACTCCGTGCTTCGTTCCTGAGCACTCCGGTCGAAATGACAAAAAGAATGAACCAAAAAAAACCCGCCTTCACCACAGGGGGCAAAGGCGGGCTGCAGACCCAACGCGGATTTCAAAACTTGTTGCGAATCATCAAAATCACCGGCGTTTGGGCAGTGTAATCATCATCGCAGCGAATCGCACTGCAGGCAGGTAAGTCCGTCCGAGAGCATGGTCCAGGTGTGGCCCGCCATGTCGCGATCATAGGTGTTACTCACGTTTTTAACGTCGTACAGCAGATTGCTCAACGAGGGGTCGAGGTACACCGATTTCCCGGGAGGTACACGCACTTCAACTTTTACACGCTGGTTGCGAATCAGGCTCTCGCGCGGAAACTCAATGTAAGGCTGAAGGCTCAATTCATTGCCACTGATTTGGTAGGAGTACGAAATCTGCTCCGCCCGGCGGTGAGCCAACTGCTTGTCCGACGCGTTGGCTGTGCGGGTTACGACCACCTCAAACACCGTGTCGCGCGCGTGCTCCACAATATTGAGGCGCATGGTTCCGAGCACAATCTTGTCGGATTCGATGCGAATCAAATCGGCAAAATCATCGTCATCATCGTAGCGTTCAAAGAAAATGTCGGGCAAGGCGCGTATGTGAAGCGTATCTCCCGGAACTTCTCTCAGTGGAACTGATTCTGTAATCTTCTGGCTCTTCTGAAAGTCGCGCCCGGTTGAGATACCTGTAAAAATCAATAGGCCGAGTCCCAAAAGCCAAATGATAAACAGCCCGGCTCCCACGCCGCGAACCTTCCATTTGAGCCCAAAAAGAATGTGGATTCCGGTGTACATCAGGCCCAGCAGAGGCAGCCCCACAACCACAATGGATGCAATAAACAGGAATGGCCAGGCCCCGGGAGGTGATATGGCCAGTGCGCCTATCTGGTGCAACATATGGATGGGAAATTGGCTGCTGCCTACCGTTATCAATTGAAAGGAACCCAATCCCATAAATGCAGCCAGGAGTGATACCAGCACAATCACCGTGATGAAAATCAGCAGTACCCCAACAATTTTCACAATGGCGCGTAACAGCAGCAAAATCAGCTTACCCAGAAAAACAAAGAACGATTCAATTCCGTTGCGGGCATCTCTGCTTACGCGTGCGGCTTTTTCGGAATCGGCGAGGTCACCGACGTTTTTTTTTACGCTCTCAAAGGTCTCGTTGACTTTTTTCCCGATGTTTTCGGCCGTTACCGGCTCACCGTGCATTTCGAGCTTTTCGGCGGCGGTGCGTGCTTCGGGCATGATAATCCACAGGATGATGTAAATCGGAACTCCCGACAATCCACCAATGGCGAGCACTACGAAGAGCAGGCGCACCCATACCGGATCGACTCCAAAATAGGCGGCAATCCCAGAAGCTACACCACCAATGGTTTTTCGGTCTCCATCGCGAAAGAGCCTCCTGTTCTTTTTTCGGGTTGAGCTGCTTTGCTGCGAGGTGAACGTATCATGGGTAGATTCCTCACCGTCCACAAAGGCTTCGGGCTTACCCAATATGCTGATTACGTGATCTACGTCGGTACTGTCAACCACCTCTCGTTTGCTGTCGAGGCGCTCACGAAAAATTTCGGCAATGCGGATTTCGATGTCCGTCATGATTTCATCCACGCCATCGGCAGTGGTAAAGTAGCTCCGAATGGTATCCAGGTACTTTTTGAGTTGTGCGTAGGCTTCCTCTTCAATGATAAAGGCAAACCCACTGATATTGATTGATATGGTCTTCTTCATGTTACTTGGTTTTCCGTGTGGTTAGTTGTACGGCTTGCTCCAGTTCTTTCCAGGTGTCGTCGAGCTCTTTCAAAAAGGTGTGCCCCAGTTCGGTGAGCTTGTAATACTTTCGGGGTGGACCGCTGCGCGATTCTTCCCAGCGATAGGTGAGAACACCCATGTTTTTGAGCCGGGTAAGCAGGGGGTAAAGCGTTCCTTCAACCACCATGAGTTTCCCTTCCTTGAGGGTGTCAATGATTTCTGAAGGATACGCTTCTTCGCGGGCCAGTATCGAAAGAATACAATACTCCAGCACACCTTTGCGCATCTGGGCTTTTGTATTTTCGATGTTCATGCTTACAGTACTTTCAGGGTGAATCGGGTGGTGAAGGTGAGGGCGCGAACCGCGAGACCCGGCAGGTTGATTTCCTCAAGCTGCTCGCGTATGTATCGCGAAAGTGTGCGATCATTCGTGTTCAACTCAAGCACTTCAATCTGGCCTTCAGGGTGAAGCTTGATTGTGGCTTCAACCTTTTCAGAAAAGTCGCGGCGCTTGAGATGCTCAGGCACCTTAACCTTTTCGGTAATGGCTTTTGAAACATTTTCCACCGGATCTTGAACAGTGGTTTCGGCCTTGGCGCTCATCAGGCTTCCTGCCATTACGAGCAAAATCATCAGTTTTTTCATTGTGTTCTTTTTTTGGGTTGTTTGAAAAGTGATTTCTTATAGTAGTTGCTGAGGCAAAGATATGGACTAAAAAATGTACTATGCAATACAAAGTACCATATTTTTTTTTGACCATGATGTCATGCGCAGCTTAAGTCGCATGAAATCAATAATAAAGACCTGAAAAAAAATCAGAAAATTTTCGCTGTAGAAATGAGCGAAGGCGAAAAAGGGTGTAAAAACACCTGTGAGCTATACCCGAAAAATCACAAAAACGACGAGTATTTAGCTCTTCTTCCCGGGAAAAGGGAGAAAGCGATTCACCCGTTTCTGGTAATCGCTGTATTGGGGGTACTTGCCGGCGCTGATTTCTTCACCAAACTGGGCGCTTCCCTGAAAGAGAATGATGAGCAACAAAGCTCCTGCGATGCTCCAGTTGAACCATTCGCCTGTGGCCACCACGCTGAAAAAGTAGAATGTGACCCAAATAGCTTGTTCAGCGAAATAGTTGGGATGTCTGCTCAGCGACCACAGACCTTTATCGAGAAAACCTTTGGCGTAATCACCGGTGAGTTTTTCTCCGCGATTGATTTTGCCCCACTTGGCACTTTGAAAGGCCCAATGTTGGTTGTCGGCCACGGTTTCAAATACCAGAAATCCCAGAAATACAATGGCCAATAGGGCGTCTATCAAGCCGATTTCATCCGGATTGAATTGCAGCACCACCAACGAAGGCAGGGTAAAGAGAAGGATGAGCGCGTTTTGATAAGCCGAGATAAAAAAGAGGTTGAAAAGGCTCCACTTCCAGCGCGGCTGAAATTCGGGCTTTTTTCGGAGTACTTCCCAGCGGTGGTCTTCCTTACCCGTCCAGAACTTCCATTTGTAGGCTCCGTGGCGGGAGAAGTTGTAGGTGAGGCGTGCACCCCAAAGCGCAACAAGCACCGCCATAAGTACCAGCCTCGGCGAAAAATCACCATGAGCAGCCACTACCCACACGTAGATGGGAGGTAGAACACTCCAGAGTTTATCTACCTGGCTGTTGTTTCCGGTTACTTCGCCCAGAATGAAACAGAGCGCAGCCGAAATTCCTGCAATGATCAGCAACGTTTGTAAAGCCTGTTGTTCGTGCCAGCCCAGTGGTGTCCCGAAGTAATAGGTAAAGATGGGCACAATGATGATCGCGATGATGAGCAATACGGCAGTTTGAACAATACGCATAGATCTTTGGTGTTGGATGATGGGCGAAAGATAGCTTTCGTTGGGCTTGTTTCATTGGTTTTGGCGGATTTTGTATCATTGAGGCATCGCAAATTTTGTACACTATGAAAATCACCAGATTGATTCCGTTATGCGCTTTTTCACTTGTTTTGGCCGCTTGTGGGCCGCAGGAAATGACCGACCAGGATGGCAATGTGCTGGAGGTGGTTGAAATCGGCAACCAGCTATGGACGGCCTCTAACCTCAACGTGGCTACCTTCAGCAATGGCGACCCCATCCCGGAGGTTAAATCAGCCGATGAGTGGCGCAAAGCTGGTGAGTCAGGTCAGCCTGCATGGTGCTATTTCAACAATGACCCGAAGATGGCCGACCGTTTTGGGCGTTTGTACAATTGGTATGCAGCAACCGATCCGCGTGGCCTTGCCCCGGAAGGATGGCACGTTCCGTCTGATGAAGAGTGGCAGGCTTTGTCTGAAAGTCAGGGTGGGCTTACCCAATCAGGTATTCGGTTAAAATCGTCCTCTGGCTGGGAGCAGCAAGGAAATGGGAACAATGAAAGTGGTTTTAATGCATTGGCTGCCGGCGGCAGAGGAGGGCAGAGCGGTTTTACCGGTCAGGGAAGGGTGGCTGTGTTTTGGAGCACCACATCCAAAAGCCCGAGTTTCGCTTTCTATTATGTTCTACACGCTTCGCGCACGGGCATTTTTCGGGAGAATGACGATAAAATGAGCGGGTTTTCGATTCGCTGTGTGCGGGACTAAACGCTACTTTTCGGTCGGTTTGTCGTCTTTCCACTGACCTTTGTACCGCACCGCGCTGTCCATATCGTATAGCGTGCCAAAGCCGTTACGGCGGTCGTTTTTCCACTCACCTTCGTAGCGGTCGCCATTGGGCCAGTAGTAGGTTCCCTGACCTTCGCGCACACCATTTACGTAGCTCCCCACGTATTTTTCACCGTCCACCCATTCAAAGGTTCCTTCACCGTGTCTCAGGTTGTTTTTCCAGTTTCCGCGGTAAATACTGCCTGTGGTCCAGATACCTACGCCACCACCATTGGCTTTGCCGTTTTCTACTTCGCCCAGGTAGTGGATTTTGTGACCTCTTGGGCTGTTAAAGGTGATTACCTGTACTTTAGATACTTTTTGTAACTCTTTCTCTTTCTTTGCCAGTTGTGCTACCAGTTCTTCTTTTTCGGAATTCATGTGTGTTCCCACCTCTTTTAACCGCCCTGTGAGACTATCTACGGCGGCTTCAAGCTGTGTTATATTTTCACGTTGCTTCGACAACAAAAAGTCTCTGGGATCTACTTTGGTTTCGTTGGTGCTTTTCTGCATTTCGAGCATGTTTTCAATATGCTCGATACGTGCATCAACACGGGCAACGAGCGCGTTGTCTCCCACAGACAAAATGTTCTGATACTGCTCAAGCGCTTTCTCATAGTTACCCTCCAAAATCAAGGTTTCATCAGCACGATTAAGATGATCCAGACGCTGCAGGCTACCCTCTATTCTGGCTGTTTCTTCCTGTTGCGTTTTAATGCGCTCGGCAATGGTTTTGTTTTGCCCCAATGCCCACATAAACATTCCGAACATGACCAGTGCAATTAGAGACAGGATGATAAACCAACCAACAAATTTCTTGTTTTGCCATAGGTTTTGGGAAGACTGATGAGGATGTGACATGTGGGAAATAAGTATGATGTTTTATGCTTCCGCAAAGGTACTAAGAATAGCGGGTCTGCGCCTGACACGCTATGACCTTAATCGAAAACTCGCGATTCGGGAATTCTGTTCTCAAATTTCCGCAAGTCGGGTGTCCACCATAGATTGATACGTGCCACGTAGCGCTGGCGGTAGTCATATCCACGCCCCACACGTTGCCCCAAGGTGTACATGAGGCCTGCAGAGATGGCCACTTTGGTGCTGAGAATATATCCAATTGAAGGGTAAATACGCAAATCCTCAAGAGGTGCATCTGTAACAACTTTTCCGCTTTGCATAATAATTTCTGCATTGATAACATCTGCGTAAAACACTCCAGGCTTAAAGGTGGGCCCGTTGATTGGGATTTTAAAAAGCAAGCGGTATCTCCACCGGTCGCGATACACCCAATCAGCGCCTATGCGATTGTTTCGGTTCCATCGATGTTCTATTCGGATTCGGTGTTGAAGTACAAAGTCCTTTCGGCCGAGCTTTCCTTTCATGGGAAAACTGTACTCGTGCCATATACGGGGCTCGAGCGTTAATTCTTCAAAATCTTCGTTGCCGGGTTCTGGAGTGAAGTTTAATCTCAATACGGGCCCAACGGTAAAGATAAAGCGGTCTGAAAACTTATAGGTGATTGCGTGGCGGTTATAAATTTGTGCCATTCGGCCCACCCATGGAGTTCCATCGTAGTTGGACCGCCGGTAGTGGTGCTGTGCCTCGTAGTACAGTTTGTCTCCCAGTCTGATGGTGGTGTAGGTTCCTAACCACACCAGGGTTCCGGGGTCTTCAAAACGTGCTCCATCGGGTATGTTGAACTCGGGGTCCTGCGCATAAGAGTGATTGGTGAACATCAGTATCGCAAATGCGACAAAGAGCAGGCCTCTTTGCAAGAAACACATCAAACGGGTTTGCGGAAGTACTCCTCTGGAATCCACGAATTAATTCAGGTTAAGGTTCAATGAGATGATTTGCATGATTTCTTCAGGGTCAGAAACTCTGCGGAGTTGTCTCTCCATTTCACGCGTGTCCTGATCGCGTAACTCAACCATACGCTGGTAGAGATTCACCATGTTTTGTTGCTTTTCTTGTAGTCTGCCGCATTCTGCGTTGGTCATCATATCGTCAAGCACCAAGGGAAGCAGCGTATTTTCATACACGCGATACAAACGTTCTTTGATTCTTTCGTCCATATAGGTAAAGGTGTAGGCATTCCACACGCTGCGGGTATAAATCTCTTCGAGTCTTTCAATTCTCAGAGGAATACGCTCTATCATCTCATACGCTTCAATAGCCTCGCGGTAACATTTCTGTACAGCTTTGATTTCGTCTATCTTTTGGTCAATATCGAGTCGTGCATACCGCTTAAACTCTTCAGTCGCCATGCTTGTCATGGCTTCTGCAATGCGTTCGTGAAACCGGTTAAAATCATCCCTTCCTGCCTGATTTTTGAAAAAAGCCAACACAGAGTCACGTTTTTCAACAAGACGCTCTTCGCGCTCGGTTAGTTCTCCTTCCAGTTTGTAGCGTTCGAGTATTTCTTCGGTACTGTTGTTGAGGTTAATGAGAATATCCCGAGTGCGCTCAAGATGATGGTGCAAATTATGAAGGTTCGCATCGTTGTTTAACAACGCTTTGGGAAAATCAAAAGTCTCGCTTTCCGGCTTTCCTTTCACTTCAAAGTTAACAGCCGCCTGGTATTCAATTTCCGGAGTGATGTGTGGCATAAGGTTGTTGCGGTCCAGATAGAGAAAGGCGTCATCTGTAACAATCTTTACGCAGGGTCTTAACACGGACAGGGTTTCTTCAAAAATTTCAATGACACGGGCGTACAGTGCGATTTCTTTGTGAGCGTGTCGCCCAACCTCTAAAAGACTGTTTTGTTGAAAGCGGTGGATGAGATTTTCAGAATCACTCAACAGTTTTTTAAGTTCGTTCCTTTTACCTTCTTCTTCAGCATTCATAGGGTATATGGTGACTTTTACGACAGGCATTACAGGCTCGTCACTACCGCTCAGTGCACTCCAAACCGGAATACTATCAAAGTCACTGAATGAGGTCAGAAATTTGCTGAATCCCAGATTGAAGTAGGAAATCAGTTCAGAGCTGGTTTCTCCTGTAATCTTTTCTTCGTTTGCAGACGGCTGAAAACCAATAGCGGAAAATTCAAGGATTTTGAAATACAATTTACCCACAGCGACTTCTGATACATGATTTTCAGAAAGATCTGCACTCAGATGAATTCCTCTGTGTTCGACATTAAAGCGCTCATTGTTTTTCTCGAAATAGTGTTCCACCAAAAGCCCATTTTGGTATACCCGTACTTCGTCTAGAGCTAGTTCGCCTCTTTGTCCTCTTTTAAAGCGCCAAAGCCCATCTAATTGCCCCAAATCGTTGAAACCTCCTGTAATTCTGAGCTCGCCTTTTTTTCCTTTGAATTCTTTTGCAAAGCGCCCTTTGTGGAAGAAAGCTTCGGATTGAAAAATAGTGTCGGAAATCTGGCTTGCTTTAATGCGATTGAGTGCGATGTTCCACTTCCCCTGGGCTTTTCCTTTTTCAAATTTGGCCGAAACAACAAAGTCTTCGCCGTCGGCTTCTTTCACCAACTGATAGCCCCTTATGGCAAAACCAGGACTTACTGTGAAGTTTTTAAAACTGAACTCCCAATTACCCGATTTGTTCCCATCAAGGTAACTGCCGGCATAGGATACTCCGAGAAGGTTGTTCTCATTTTCAGGAGCTCTTTTAGTGGCATCGAAACGAAATGGGCCGTGGTAGATTGTATCGTTTCTTTCCACTTTGTAGGCGAACTGGGCATGCCCCTCCCAGCCTGTTTTCAATGCATAATAACCTTCATAGAGTTTTTCTGACTTTCCAGACTGTGCACTGGACGGCACAGCGTGGGACAAGAATAGGAGAGTGATTGAAATACAGGCTTTTGAAATCGATTTCACCCGGATAAAACCAGTAATCAAACTTCGGATGGCATCAGTGAAGTACAAACGGGTGCAGATTCGATTCATTTTTAAGGAAGTCGCAAAACTAAAAAACAGGGGCTATATTAAAGGTGGGTGCATGGACAATTAACAAAGTTTGAATTTTGACAACGTCAGGCACGCTGCGTTTAATTCAAACTCGCCTTATTGAACACATACTGCACAATATTGGCGCCCATTTTCAAAGACTTCAAACGGGTTTCTTCCGTATTTCCATGTACTTCGGCGTCTTCCCAACCGTCGCTGAGGTCGGTTTCGTAAGTGTAGTACAGCACCAGGCGTCCGTCGTGAAAAAGGCCGAAGCCCTGTGGTGGCTTGCCGTCGTGCTCGTGAATTTTAGGCAAACCGTCGGGAAAATGAAAACGCTGGCTGTAAATAGGATGATTAAACGGAAGTTCTACAAGCTTCTGATCGGGAAACACGCGTTCCAGTTGCGGCCGGATAAATGGATCCATTCCGTAGTTGTCGTCAATGTGTAAAAACCCTCCGCTTTCCAGGTAGGTGCGCAGGTTTTCGGCTTCGGAGGCACTGAACACCACGTTTCCGTGACCGGTCATGTGCACAAAAGGGTAGTTGAACAGATCAGGACTTCCTACTTCCACCACCGCCACGTCTTCGTTGATGTGCATTCCGAGTTCTTCATTGCAGAATTTCACCAGGTTGGGAACGGCTGTCGGGTCGGAATACCAATCGCCACCGCCCTTGTATTTGAGCACGGCAAACTGGTAAGAGCCCTTTTGGGCATGGGCCGACATGGCAATCAGGCACAAAAGAAAAAGAGCATTTCTAATAATCATGGACATTGATTCACAAATTGATAGGTGAGTAAGCTGTCATTGCATTGAACCACCACAAGATACTGCTGCTCCTGCACAACCTGAAAGGTTCGGAAACTTCCGGGCAGTACTTTTTGGGCTTCGGGCACTCCCACGTACACCAACGCAGTATCAGCGCAGGCATTGTCCAATACTAACTCACCCGAAAAGTGAGCGTTGTAAACGATGTTGAATCTGCGCTCCAGCACGGGCTCGCAAATCTTGTTGATCTGCGCCTGGTTACACGCTGCAAAAATCGGTAACATCGATAGAAACAGAAGTTTGTGTGCTTTCATAGGGCCTTGAGCGCCACGCAGTGAACAGCAGCAATGGCCGCCGTTTCGGTGCGTAACCTTGCGTTGCCCAAAGATACGGCTTTAAAACCGGCGGCCAGAGCAGCTTGTACTTCGGTTTCGTCAAAATCTCCTTCGGGACCAATCAAAACGGTAACCGTTTCAGCCAGATCCTGCTGCATAAGATGTGGGAGCTCATCCGCTCTGCAATGCGCAATAAAGCGCGCTTCGTCCACGCCACCTTGCTCTTTGAGGAAGTTTTTAAAAGACATGGCTTCGGTAATTTCCGGAAGATAGGCCTGCATGGATTGTTTCATGGCAGCCACCAGTATTTTACGGCAGCGCTCAATTTTTACCACCTTGCGCTCACTGTGGTGGGTTATGAGCGGAACAATTCGCTCCACACCCAATTCGGTGGCTTTCTCCAAAAACCACTCAAAGCGATCTAATTGCTTGGTTGGTGAAACGGCCATTGTGAGTTGCACTGTGCGTTTGGGAAGGCTCTGTTTTTCAATCACATTAAAAACGCACTGCTTCTTGAGTACAGCCGCCAGGCTACCCAGGTAGATGTTTCCTTTTCCGTCCAGAATGCGCGCCTGTGCGCCGGTTTCGAGTCGCAAAACCTTAATGGCGTGCCTGCTTTCTTCTTCGGAAAGAAGCAGCCCCTGAGGAGTGATGGTTTCGGTGTAGAAAACGTGCAAAGCCTGGTTGGGTGATTTGCGGTAAATCTATCGCTTGATGACTTTTTCGGTAACCGTTTCGCCGTTTTCGCTCATCACCCTTAGGATATAGGTGCCACCTGCAAGATGTCCCATGTCAAAGCTCAGGAGGTTGCGTCCTTCTTTGATGCGGTCATTGTACAGTTGTGCAACCACGCGACCCTGTATGTCAAAAAGCGAAACATCGGCCACAAAAGCTCTGTCATGCGTGATTTCAAGCGAAAACATGTCGCGCATTGGATTGGGGAAGGCGGTTAATTGCATGGCAGGTTCTGCAGGTTTTTGCTCCTGCACACTCACAAACTGTCCGGAGATACTCAGTTCGGCCAACCATGTTCCGTGTCTTTGGTTGGGCAGACCGAAGGAGCCGGCAATCCAGACATTTCCGGGTGTTCCGTACACCGGTTGTGAGCCGGAGTAATCGCCCCATCGGTCGTAGGTTCCGCTGAGAACATTCACGTAATTGTCTCCTTCCTTCAGTACGATGCGCTCACTGTAATCCTGTTGGGTATGATCGTAATACACACACGATGTGCCTGCAAAATGGGTGGGGCCGGTATGTACAAACGACAGGAGTGTGTTTTGATCTACACCGTGGGTACCCATCAAGGAAATGTTGGGGTAGCCAATGTCCAGGTCATCTTGCGGAAAGGAAACAATATTGCCTGAAACGGTAGGGCTGCTGCTCAGGTTTTCGATAAATCCGTGGTACACGGCCGTTACGCCGCTCTCAGGATCAAGGCAATTTTGCACAAACTGGATGTTGTCGTCGTCAAAAAGCACAGCACCCAGTACGCGGGAGTCGTTGGTGTCAAAAATGTGGTCATTTGCCTGACGGGCTTCGGGTGCCAGGTAGTAAGGCTGCGAGGAGGTGAGCGCCTGGATGGTCACTTCTGCCGCTCCACTGGCAAGTGTGTTGGTTACTTCCAGCAGAAAAATGGTGTCGTTTTCCAGCGCAAAATTTCGGTTCGAAAGAAGGTACATGTTGTTGCGGTCAAAAAAAGCTTCACCATCTACAGGATTCAGGTTGCGTATCAGTGTATTTCCCCAGGTGAAATCGGTAAGAAGTTCGGCTTCCATATCGTCCTCAGCGCTGTACACCGATTCTTTGTCTATTTGCCAGATCATGGAGCCGTCAAAGCCGGTTTGCCACGGCTCCCCGGGGATGATAAAGTTGGCGGTGATAAAAAAGTCTGAGGCGTTTTGTGAAAGGGCAGGGTAATCGGTCCATCGATTGTTATCGAATGGATTTCCTGGCAGGGAATAAAAACTCCATTCACCGGTGGGGTTGCCGGGTTCTGAAACGGCAAAAATGATAAGCGACAAATTGGGGGTTGAGGCTCGTAGAAAGGTAAAAAAGAAACGGTCTGCCTGCGGGTCGTAAATGATTTTGGGGTCGTACTTTGCCGGTGTGCCAAATTGAAAGGAGGTAAAGGTATTGAAGTTCGCATCGTACAGAAGCGAGTCTTCTACAAGGTCGTAGATGTAAATGGTTGAATTGATCACAGAAATCAGCTTTCCGTCATTGGAAATGGCCATGTTATTATCGCAAGGAACACTCAAGGTGGGTGCATTTCCTTCAAACATTCTACCAACATCAGGCGAGCTCACAGAGCTGCGCTGGCTTCCTTGTGAACTACTGTTCCGAAGCGGGTACAGCTCGCGTTGAACAGCTTTTTGTTGTCGGAGAAAAGAACGGTAATCACTTCCTCCGGGCGCAGGCATCTCAAGATTGAGCACAGAAACGTTCCAGTCTGGCTCAGCACTTTGCTCACTGAGATTAACGGTTTGATGCTTGGTAATCGCGAACTTTTCCTGCTTGTAACTGAACGATTGCGACATAGCAGGTAGTACAAACAGGGCGAACAAAGTGATGGGGAGACTTGCTTTCATTTGCATTTTGTTTTGCAGAGCGAAAGTAGCAATATGTATTGGATTTTGTTAGGGCAGTTGCCATCTGCGCAGTTCGGTTGGACGGTTGGTGATTTTAATCTAAATTTGTGCAAGATGCGTACCCTGGCTGCCATACTGTTGGGTTTTGTACTTCTGCTGGTTTTTCAACCGCAAGGGTCTTGCACTACAGGTATGTTGTGCAATGCAGGCACCTGTGCTGCTGAGGTGGCCACGAATTGCGAAAACCCCTGTCAAAATGAGCAGGACGAAAATGATTGCAAAGGTGGGTGCAACCCCTTTCAGATTTGTGCTACCTGTTGTTATTGCATGCCAGGAAACACAACCGAAGCCAGCTTTTTAATGGAAGACTACCTACTGGAGCGTTCATTCGTTTACCGGGCGTCTGTTCCAATGGACTTAGCTTTAGATTTCTGGCAGCCACCGAGAGCATAAATGAACCCCGCTCAGTTGCGCACTGATGCGATGAGTACTGTTCATTTTAACTCTCTTCCCCATGAAACCTATTTTATTTGCCCTGCTTTGTAGTTTGCTGTACCTGTCATCCAACGCCCAGACGCTGGCCGGACGAGTAGTGGATGAGAAAGAGGAGCCCCTTCCCGGGGCGGTGGTTTTTATTCCGGCGACACAAAAACACACGAGTACTGATTCCGAAGGTGACTTCACGCTGGATATGTCCGATGCTGACAGTGCGTTCATCGTCATACAGATGATCGGCTTTAGAACGGACACCATTTTTTGGTCCGGGCAAACGGATATGCTTTTTCGGCTTGTTGCCTCAACAGAACTCAGTGAAGTCATCATTCAGGATGAAAAACCGGGGGTTTACATCTCAGAAATGAACCCCATCAAGACCGAAACCATTACCCAAACCGAATTGGGTAAAGCCGCTTGTTGCGACCTTGCCGGATGTTTTGAAACCCAAACCACGGTGCAGCCCCAAACCACCAATGTGATTACCAATTCCAAAGAACTCCGCATTTTGGGCTTGTCGGGTGTGTATAACCAGATCCTGATAGACGGCTTGCCTATGGTGCAGGGCCTGAGCTATACCTATGGTATCAGCGGAATTCCCGGAACCATCGTCGATCAGATACACGTCTCCAAAGGGGCCAACAGCGTGGTTCAGGGGTTTGAGAGTATAAGCGGTCAAATCAACGTTGAAACGCGCAGTCCGGCTAATACGGATCAGCTCTTTGTAAACGCCTATTGGAATAGTTTCAATGAAAAGCATTTTAATGCCAACGCAGCTTTTGGGGGTAAAAAATGGCGAAACCTGGTGGCGGTGCACACAGTTCAACCCGCGGACAGAACCGATCGGCATGGTGATGGGTTCATGGATTTGCCTTTACTCACACGTTATATGGTGTACAACCGGTTTGAGTTTGGAGAAGCTGACAAACCCGGATGGAGTGGCCGGGTGGGCCTGAGGTTGCTGCATGAAGAGCGCGTAGGAGGGCAAATGAACTTTCACCCGGAAAAAGGTTTAGGAGGGCAGGAAATCTACGGGCAACGCGTTGAAATGATGCAACCTGAGTTGTTTGGGAGACTGGATTACACCTTGAGTCAAAGGAGCAGACTATCACTGCTCGCTTCTGGATTTGCCCAGGAGCAGGACAGCTGGTTCGGGCTTCTCGGCTATCGTGCCAGCCAGCGAAATGCTTACCTGAATTTACAGCACGAATGGGACTATAGCCTGTCCGGACGCATGATTTACGGTGTGAGCTTCAGGCATCTCGATTTGCGGGAGACCATAGACCTTGAGAACGATCTGGCCGGCAGAACCTTTGCCGGTAGCTACGCCCGGCTCGAAAACATACCTGGGGTCTTTGCAGAGAATACCTCACATTTTCTCAATCAAAAACTTACGTGGATAGCAGGTATTCGTGCAGATGTGCACAATGAGTTCGGCACGCGCGTAACGCCTCGCACATTGTTGAAGTACAACATTTCAGATCGAACGAGCATACGCGCAAGTGCAGGGATGGGCTGGCGCACCGTCAACCTGTTTAGCGAGAATATTGGTTTGCTGGCTAGTTCGCGCAATGTTATTTTCCAAGAGCACTTGCAACCCGAACAGGCCCTGAATTATGGGCTCAATTTTACCCACAAGTATGAAAGCGGAAAGTGGGACGGGTTTGTGAGTGCCGATTTTTACCACACCTCATTCCAGAATCAGGTTTTTCCGGACTACGACACAGATCCAACCATGGCCATTATTTCCAATTTTACCGGTCCGAGTTATTCCAGAGCCTATCAGGCAGAGTGGCAGGTGCGCTACGATCGTGTGGTGGAACTGAAGCTGGGTTACGGCTACCTTGATGTGTACCGGATGATTGGAGGTGAGCGCTTTGAATTGCCTTTCAATCCGCGACATAAGTTATTGGCAGTGTGGAGCTACAAGCCAAGGTCGGAGCGATTTCACCTGGATGTGAACTTCCATTGGTACGGGCAGCAGCGATTGCCCGATACCGGATCTAACCCCGAGCTGTATCAGCGCCCGGAGTTCTCCGAGTCCTTTACGATGGTGAACGCACAGTTTACGCTAAATACCGGTATGTTTGAGTGGTACCTGGGTTGTGAGAATATTTTTGATTTCCGCCAGATGCGTCCCATTGTGGGGTGGCAAGACCCTTTCGGGCCGTATTTTGACACATCCTCGGTGTGGGGGCCGGTTCGCGGCAGGGAGTTCTATGTGGGATTCAGGTTTAGATTGACGAAGTCTACGCCTGAAGCCTGATTGTCATGTACCGGGTACAACAAATGTGTAACGCAGCACTTCGTCCTTTTCGTTGATGAGGAAGTTCTCTCGAGTTACCTTTGCTTCCGGGTAATGGTGCAGGTAAAAAGCTTCTACTATTTCGCCAAAATTCCAGTATTGGTCAGGATGCAAACGAAAATACCAAACCACAGGTTGTTCGCGGATGGCATAGACACTTTGCTGCCCGGTGCCCGTGTAGCGCTCCATCAGGTTCTGATTGATGGGTGAGCCTGCCGTCCAGCCCAGGTGGTAGGCCCCTTCAAGAGCGTAGGGCAACGAGAACAAGGGATAGTGATTGAGTTCAAGCCAATTCACAAAAAACGCTTCATTTTGGTTTTGAATAAATTCGTACACCTGTTGGTCGCGCACTATACGCTCTTCAATGGCGGTGGGGTAAATCCGCAAATGGCCCCATATCGGTATCAATACTCCGAGGGTAACAAGCGCGGTAACTGCTTGCTGAAGTTTTGTACTGTGTTTATCAACCAAACTGTTGGCCAGCTCAGTGACGTCGGTCAACAACACAATCAAAATGAAGAGGGGCAGGGTGAGTCCGTACAGAACCCACGGTTTAAGCACGCCACCTCCGTACATCACCAATACATAGCCTATCACAAAAATGTATGTCGCATAAAGAGCAAACCAACGCACGAGGGTTTTTCCTTTAAAGTAGGTCCAGGCAAGCAGCAGCGCAAAGAAAATCCAGTATCGCTTTTGCGAAAGGGAGGAGAAAAAGTTGTTGAGGGCATTCACAAACTCGGCTACTGCGGTTTTTGAAAACGTTTTCTCCAAAAGCCCTATTCGCAGGTGTTGGTTGAGGTACACGATTTTCTCCATTTCAAAGCTCGGTGGACCCGGATCGAGGTTGAAATTTGCGGCAACCTCAAAATCGTCTTTGCTCCAACCCACTTCGCGAATCAAGACTTCCTGCATCTCCCAGTTAAAATGAGGGGTATCGGTAGTTGTGATATTGGAGCGCAGGTTGTTGAAATGTTTATATGGTCCATAATCCGGGTGTTGCGCATAGCTATTGAGGTGGTACCTCGTGCTGATTCCTCCCGCGATGAAGATGATAGCCAACAAAAGTACCCGGGTATAGCATTTCCTGTGAAGCAAGTGTGCAATGATTGGTATCGAAAGCAGTACGAACATGATGAGCACCTGATGTCTGATGGCTGCTCCAAGCAGAATAAGGACCGTACCCAATGTAAACTGAATCCACGAGTTCTTGCGGGAGAATAATACGAGCATCAGACCACCAGCCAGGCAAACGGCGGCTACGCGCGTGAAATGGGGAATAAACAACGTAAAGACCACCAACAGAAACAGAAGCAGATGGCGGTTAATGGCTGCTATCCTTGTACTTTTTAAACTTGCAACAGCATATTGTAAAGCGGCATATCCGGTCCACAACGATGCAATCAGATAATAGGTGTACCAATTGATTTGAGGCTGCCATTCATACAACAATCGAAGCAGCTTTCCTATGACCAGATGTGTGAAAATTAAGAACTCCAGGGGTTCACCCGATCGCGCGCCCGATGCAATAGCATTCATCGCAACATCATCATTGGTTTCAAAAACGAGGGGAACAGTGAGGACAATAAGCAGAAATTCAGCTAAACAAACCAGCAACAGGCCGAAGGTTTTGGCAACACCGGGCGGTGACAGCTCTGGAAGCTTTCCTTCAAACAGATAGTTTAACAATTTTTGAAAGGTCGGAAACACGAGAGTATTTGAGTTGGCCTTCGTTGGTGGCCAAAAATAGCAATTCACTTCAGGAGCGGTAAACGAGGGTGGGCTTGGTAACCTTGGTAACCATAGTTGAGCAGTGTTCGTGGTAGTTTTGCACCATGATTCGCCCTCTGTTGATTGTGTTGGTGCTGGCCGCTGTGGTACTTGATGTCAGGTCTGAGGTGTCCTCCCCTGATACCACTGCTCGTGGCAAGGAGACTTTGAAGGAGTTTTTAATGGGTGGAAAACTCGATATTCATACCCGGTCGTTTTGGATGAGCACCATCAACCGGGGAGAACTGCTTGATTACAGTACCGCCGCTTTTGGTGCCGGACTGGGCTACCACACGCCCGAGTGGAAAGGTTTTCAGGCAGGCTTCAGTGGTTTCTTCACTTTTCAACTCTATGAGCAAAATATAAGGTTGGCTGACCCAACGACCGGAAACGTGAATCGTTACGAGATTTTGCTTTATGATATGAACGATTTGGACAATACCAGTGATCTTGACCGCCTGGAGGATCTTTATCTGGCCTATCGCTACAAAAACCTGAGAGCCGTGTTCGGCAGGCAAACGGTAAACTCGCCGCTGCTAAATGCCCAGGACAACCGCATGCGCCCCAACCATTTTAGTGGTCTATCCTTGTATTACACCGGTAAAAAATGGGAGCTTCAGGGCGGCTTTTACACGCACGCTACCTTGCGTGGTACGGTTGATTGGTATTCCATCGAATCGTCTTTTGGGGTGTATCCGTTTGGGCGAAATCCTTTGGGTGTTCCATCGCAGTATCGCGACAATATCAGCAGCAGGGGAATTGGAATGCTTGGGGTAAAGTGGAAGCCTGTTTCCAACGCTTCGGTGCAGGTTTGGAATTACACCGCAGAGAATGTTTTCAACCTGGTTTTTGGGCAAGTGGATGCGAACATAGGCAAGGGATCCTGGTTTGCCGTAACCGGAGTGCAGGGTTTCTACCAACTGCCCTTGCATTATGGCGGGAATTCAGACCCCATGAAATCATACATCGGTCATGATGAAACCAGTCTTGGGATTGGAGCCAGAGCAGGGCTGAGCAACCGCAAACACACCCTCACTGTAAACATGCTGCGCGTGGACGAAAGAGGTCGTTTTCTTTTTCCGCGGGAATGGGGCCGGGAAGTTTTTTATGCCAGTTTGCCCCGGGAGCGCTTTGAAGGAAGCGGTGATTTGTGGGCATTGAATCTGCGTTATGAGCAGAGTTTAATGCGCGACCAACTCAAAACCATGTTTGCTTTGGGTACCACCCGTATGCCCAACGTGGATGATTTTGTTCACAACAAATATGGCGTGCCCTCATACTACCATTTTGCAGCCAGCCTGGGCTATCACTTTCACGGCTATCTTGAGGGATTGGAGCTGATGTTTCTGGCAGTGAACAAAACAGCTCACAACCCCGACTCCGTCGCAGATATATACCGCATCAACCGAGTAGATATGTGGAACCTAAACGCGGTAATCAACTACCACTTCTAGTGCGAAGGATTTCCTCAAAACCAGATATAGTATCCTTCACAACCTTTTCCCAGGTAAACCTTGAACGAATAAGCTGTTGAGCAGCAGATTTTTTTTGACTCAGCGCTAAATCAGTGCAAGCGTCTTTCATGGCCGCGGCCAATTCATCCACTCTGCCAGGCTTAATGAGCCAACCTGTTTTTGTATTCACCAATTCGGCTACGGCGCCTACATCACTGGCAATAACGGCAAGTCCGCGGGCCATTGCTTCCAAAATGACAGTGGGCATGCCCTCAGCCAGACTGGGGCAGAGCAGCACATCGCAACCGTCAAGAATTTGTTTAAGCCGCTCTTCGTCAGATACTGCCCCGTGAAAGGTGTGAAGGGGAGATGATACCTGCTCCTGGGGCGGAATGGGCCCAACAAAGTCAATATGCGCATAGTGATTGTCGAGATACTTTGATGCCTCAAACAGATATTGAAGCCCTTTTCGGGCCTCATTTCTACCCACAAAAACAAAGCGGGTTATGCGGTTGTCTTTTTTTTCGGTGGATGATTCCGTGCTCAACCATTTGGAGTCTAGCCCAATAGATTGCACTATGATTCGGTTTTGAGGAACGAAAGCTCCGAGAATCTCAGTGAGCTTGCCGCCCAATGAGTAGCAGTAATCCGAATGCAGGATAATGAAGCGCGCCGGTCCGCGTAATAGTTTTTGCTCAAGTTTTGTTCTTGTGGTGAGGGCCGGCTGAAACATCTCCAACCCGTGCAGGTTGGATAGAAGTGGCGTGTTCAGTTTTCCGCGTTGCTTTGCACCTGCAAATGCCCAACAAGTCAGCCCTTGCGCATAAATCAAATCAGGTGGCTCATTCTTCAGAAACAAGCGGTAAAGTTGCTGGCTATACTTCCACGACGAACGAACATAGTGCCCTGGAAGCCGGATGCTTTTGGGGAATTCAACCCGATGGAAGTAAATCCGCGATTTTTCATCCTCGGTGTACCTGCTTTGAATGGTTTCGCGCGATGAATCCGGAGACGTGTAGTACAGATCAACCTCAACACCACTTCGAGATAAAAACCTGGCCAGGAAGTAGGAATGCTTCTGCATACCTCCCATTACATCAGGAAAAATTCCATCGGTGAGCAGGGCAATCTTCATCCTTCAAGAGTGAGCGCCGAAGGTATGAAAGTTTTCGGCCTGTAATTGGGCTGACATCAATTGAGGAAGCGAATTATCCCGCGTCGTTGTGGGTTATTTTGTTCCTTTGTCCGGGTAAAAACAATGAACGGGAGCCGCGCCAGTTTTAAGAAGCTGTTCAGGTACTACGGATTTTTCCATAAGTACCTGGGATACAAAATTGTATTTGCTTTGTTAATCAGCATAGTAGCCACCATTCTGGATGGTTTCGGTCTGACTATGTTTCTTCCTTTGCTGCAGAGTTTTGAATCGGGTACGGTTAATCCGGATGACTTAGGAAACCTGAGTTTTCTCATTTCATTTATTGGCTGGTTTGGGTTGGATGTAAGTGTTCAATCTGTTCTTATTGTGATGATTGCGTTGTTTTGTGCCAAAGGAATTCTCAAGTATTTTGAGATTACATACAGGGTTGGCTTGCGCTACATGTTTACCAAATTGCTCAGATTCCAGCAGATAGATTTACTTGCAGGGTTGAAATACGAGTATTTTGTGCGTTCAGATGCCGGCCGGATTCAAAATACCCTGAGTGCAGAAATTGGTAAGGTCGTGAGTGCCTTTGCAGATTATTTGCTGAGCCTGCAAAACATGGTCATTCTTATCGTTTATTTTTTTCTGGCCTTGATGGCCAATGCTGAGTTAGCTTTATTGGTTGGAATTGGAGGAGTGCTTACCAATTTTCTGTTTCTTCCGTTTTATCGCAAGTCAAAAGAGCTTTCACGTAAACATACCGCGATAAGCCATAAGTTTCAAAGTCTTCTCATTCAGCAAGTGGCACTATTTAAGTACCTTAAGGCAATCGGAAGAGCCAGCTTCTACGGAGAAAAGGTAAAGGGGAGGGTTGATGAACTTGAGGAAACAAGTAAGAAAATTGGCAAGCTTGGCTCATTGCTCGAATCGGGTCGTGAACCACTGGTAATGCTGGTGATTGTAGGTGTCATCTTTCTCGAAGTTAAGTTTTTAGGGCGAGGTTTGGCTTCGTTTATGCTGAGCCTTTTATTTCTATACCGGGGTATGGGTTACCTGATGTTGCTTCAAACACAATGGAATTCATTCCTTGGTTCAACCGGTGCGCTCGAGAATGTGTCTGCCTTTATCAACGAGTTGGGTGAATACCAGGAGAATTTCGAAAAAGGTTCGATGCCGCCCCTTAAGGAAGGCATAGAAGTTAAAGCAGTGGATTTCGGTTATGAAAACACCATACTGCACAACATAAATTTGAAAATCGCCATACGGCAAACGGTTGCCATTGTAGGGGAGAGCGGAAGTGGAAAAACCACGCTGGTGAATTTGATTTGTGGGTTGATACCACCCGGTAAAGGGGAAATTCTGATAGACGGGAAGAATCTTCATGACTGCGATGTCCGTACCTATCAAAAACAGATAGGTTACATCACCCAGGAGCCAATGATGTTTAGCGATTCGATTTTCAACAACGTTACCCTTTGGGATGAAAAAAGTCCGGCAAACGTTGAGCGGTTTTGGCGAGCTTTGAAAAGGGCGGCTATCGACGATTTTGTTGGTAGCTTGAGCGAAAAGGAAGACTCTCCGCTTGGCTCACGGGGAGTCTTGGTGAGTGGGGGGCAAAAGCAGCGCCTGGCAATAGCCCGCGAGTTTTACAAAGACGTTGAAGTGATGATTCTTGACGAAGCCACGGCTGCTCTGGACTCAGAAAATGAACTGATTGTACAACAAAGCATGGAGGAGCTCAAAGGCAAGGCTACATTTATCATGGTAGCACACCGTCTGGCCACAGTGCGGATTGCAGATATGATTGTACTTTTAAAAGACGGAAGAGTTGAAAGAATGGGAAGCTATGATGAACTCATGCAGCAATCGGAAAGCTTCCGCAAGATGGTTCAATTACAAGAGCTGTAATTCATGCTGGTCGCCAAAATGATTTCGCATTGAATATCGTTACCTTTGACCAGACCAGGTGCTTTAGGCGCTGTAAAACCTCGCATTTGTTGTGAACATCAGAGAGAAAATCGCTCATAACTTAGATCTCTATCTGATTCTTTTCTCGTGGCCTCTCGTTGCTGCTGTTACTCCCTCTATTGTTGCGGTAGTTTGGTCGATTATCACTTTTTTAGCGCTATTAAAAGCAGGAGACCGCACCAAGGTACTTATTGCTTTTATGGCCATGCTCCTCATGAGCGATTCCCGAGGAAGGCTTTTCGGCTTCGCTGCCACGGCCAAAATCGCCGTTGTGCTATTCTTGTTTTTGCACGTTGTGAAGAATTTTGCTACGTACAAGAGCCAGTATGCCAAGATTTACTTGTATTTCTTGCCGTTTATTGCGTATGCTCTGCTAACCAACTTGTGGGCCAATGATCCGATAACCGGTTTTCAAAAATCGCTTTCTTATGCGCTCATACTTTTTACCGTGCCATTGTACTTTATGAAGGCACTGGGGGATAACAAGGATCTGGCAGCAGACCTTTTTCTCTACATGATTGCTGTGTTGTCCATAGGTTTTGTTCTTTACGTTCTAATCCCCGATTTCGTGCAACTTATGGGGCGGTATCGCGGGTTGTTGGGTAATCCCAATGGTTTGGGGATGTTTGTGGTGGTCACAGGACTTCTTGCCTACATTCTGTACCAAAGCTCGGATAAGAATGTTTCAGTGAAAACCTTGTTCCTGGTTGCTTTGATCTTGGCACTTATGAGCATTGCACTTACCAGAAGTCGAACCTCGTTGTTTGTAATGCTAATGTTCATTTTGTTTAGCAGGTTAAGGTATTTTACCAATATCGCATCTGTTGCCGTTTTTGTTGTGCTGGTGGTTGGATATGAAGTGCTGCTTTCACAAATTCCTATCATTGCCATGGCATTGGGGCTTGAAGAGTATCTGCGGCTCGAAACGCTGGAATCCGGCTCTGGCAGACAGGTAGCATGGGATTATGCACTTTTTCAGATAGAGAAGGTATATTTTACCGGAGGAGGATTTGGCTACACTGAATTTCTATACAAAAGAGATTACCATGAGCTCAGCATGCTTGGACACCAGGGTAATGCTCACAACACTTACCTCACTTTGTGGCTTGATACCGGCATCATCGGTTTAGCACTTTTTGTGCTAGGTATGATCAGAACTGTTTTTGTGGCCGCTCGTCGCAGCAGTTGGGCGTTGCCTTATTTTTTCCCGATTATTTTCACAAGCTACTATGAGTCCTGGCTGGCAGCGTCTTTAAACCCTTTTACCTCCGTTTTTTTGATGTCACTCTGTTTTATGTTGAAGCCTGAAGGTGCAGTGGATGAAGTGCAAGAGAAAGAAGAGCCCAGTGCCCCAGAGCGTAATGAAGTTCTGAATCCGAGTATTACGCTCATGCCTGAGGCCCCGAAAAAATTGGGATAGCTAAGCTTCTTTTTAATGAGCCAGTGAACGAACAAAAACGGTCTTACTATCTTTCGACCCAATTAAAGCATTGTTTCAAAAAAGCAGATGAGATTCGCAATTCTCTACACAGAGTTGGCCGCTTATACGGTTTCTTGTCTGAATGCAGCATCCAACCGTGGCATTGAAATTCGGGTTTATAGGTACCCTGTACACAAAGAAGCACCGTTTGCCCTTAAGCTAAATCCGGAAATTGAGGTCGTAGAACGGAATCAGAAGTCCGACAGTCAGATTGCAAATGAGTTGGTTGAGTGGAAACCGGATCTGGTGCTGGTGAGCGGATGGAGAGATAAGGGATATCTAAAATGCGGAAATGTACTGGCAAAAAAAATACCGTTTATCCTGGGACTGGATAACCCATGGCATGGAGGGGTGCGGCAATGGATGGCGGCATTGTACAGTCGTGCTTTCCTCAAGAACACCTTTACCCATTGTTGGGTTCCGGGAGATAAACAGGTGAAGTACGCCCGAAAACTTGGATTTGCAGCAAACCGCATTCAAACAGGGGCGTACAGTGCGGATATTTCACTCTTCAATAGACAATATGAAGAAAACCGGTCTGGTAAAACACATCGTTTTCCTAAAAGGTTTCTGTACGTTGGACGCTACCTGAGCTTTAAAGGTACCCAAGAGCTTTGGGAAGCTTTCAAGGAGTTCCGCCAACGTGGTAACCACGCCTGGGAACTTTGGTGCGCCGGTACAGGTGCAGAGTTTGAACAACGTGACCAATCAGAGGGCATCAAGCATTTTGGTTTCCTGCAACCCGAAGAACTGCGAAAGGTGATTGAGCAGTCAGGTGTTTTTGTATTGCCGAGCCGAAAAGAACCCTGGGGTGTAGTGGTACAGGAGTTCGCCGCAGCCGGGTTTCCGCTTGTTTGCAGTGAAGCGGTTGGTGCCGCAGATACTTTTTTAAGAGAAGGAGAAAACGGGTTTTTGTTTAAAACACAATCTGTAGAGAGCCTTTTAAAAGCCATGGAAAAAATTGCTGCCTTGAGTGATGAACAGCTTGTGCTAATGGGCGACAAAAGCCACCAACTCGCGCAACAGATTACTCCCGACACGTGGGTGCAGACCCTTTACCGCTTTCTTGACAATTAAACGTAACTTTGACTAACGCCAAAACATAAATCATCCTCATGACCAAAATACTGGTAACCGGTGGAGCAGGATTCATCGCCAGCGAACTGGCAGCAAAACTGGCTCAAAACCCAAACAACCACGTTGTAGTGGTAGACAATTTCATGACCGGAAGCGAAGCCAAGATTCCGGAAAACGATCTTGGAAACATCCATTTTATTAAGTGTGACGTGAATTCGTTTCAGGATATTTCCGGAGTTTTTTACGCCTACAAGTTTGATTATGTTTTTCACTACGCTGCGCTGGTTGGTGTGCAGCGCACGCTCAATCACCCCGTAGCCGTGCTCGATGACATCGATGGGATACGAAACATTCTTCGACTCTCCAAAAACACCGGGGTACAAAGGGTATATTACTCTTCATCAAGCGAAGTGTACGGAGAGCCGGTAGAAATTCCCCAAAATGAAATGACCACACCTCTCAACTCCCGATTGCCCTATGCAATCGTAAAGAACCTGGGTGAGGCATTTTTGCGCTCATACCATCAGGAATACGGGTTGAGCTACACCATTTTCCGATTTTTCAATACATACGGAATCAAGCAAAGCAAGGACTTTGTGATCTCCAAGTTCATTAAAGCCGCCCTTTCCAACGAGGATATTACCATCTACGGTGACGGTAGCCAACGCCGTACGTTCTGTTATATTGACGACAATGTAGATGCCAGTCTCGAAGCATTTTACAATGAAAAATTTGTAAACGATGTGGTAAATATTGGTTCCGACAATGAAATTTCAATTTACGATCTTGCAAAGCTGGTGCTTGACATCACAGGCTCGGGCTCGCAGATTGTACATGAACCCCCTTTGAAAGAAGGTGATATGCAACGACGAATGCCCGACATTACCAAAATGAAAGAGTTGTTGGGCCGTGATTTATTGCCCCTGGATGAGGGTATCAAACGGGTGATTGCCAATACAGAATACATTCTCGTCTGATGTGTGGCATCAGCGGTATTTTTGGGCTGGAGCGTATCGATGATCCCACCCGGGTTATTCGGCTTATGAACAACCGAATGGAACACCGCGGACCTGATGCCGATGGTGTTTTTGTGAGCGATCAGGTAGCCCTTGGTCATCGCAGGCTGGCCATTATTGACCTAAACGAGAGTGCAAATCAACCCATGACCTCCCACAACGGGCGCTATACGTTGGTGTTCAACGGAGAAGTTTATAATTACCGGGAGCTCAGATCTGAACTGCAGTATCCTTTTCAAACAGAATCAGATACGGAAGTGATTATTGCAGCGTGGAACCAGTGGGGGCCTGCAGCCCTCCAGCGCTTTAACGGAATGTTCGCCTTTGCGCTCTGGGATGAGGAGCAAAAAGAACTGTTTTTGGTGCGTGATAGGTTGGGAATTAAACCGCTGTACTATGCTGAAAAAGATCATTCGGTATTGTTTGCCTCTGAGCTTCGAGCACTGTTGGCCTCCGGTTTGGTCCAGAAAAAGTTGTGCAAAACGGCCCTGGCTGATTACATGCGCTATCAAACCGTACACGCGCCCGATACATTGGTGGAAGGAGTAAATATGTTAATGCCTGGCCACTATTTGAAAATCGCTGATACCGAAACAACCACAACCAAGTATTGGTCTATTTCGGAATGTGTTCAACGCACTTCTCTGAGTGATGCGGATAATAAAAGTCAAACACGGTCATTGCTGAGTCAGGCCGTATCCCGCAGGCTGGTTGCTGATGTGCCGTTCGGCGCATTTCTTTCAGGGGGTATTGATTCCAGTTTGATTGTGGCGCTCATGTCTCAACATCAAAAGGAACCGGTTAAAACCTTTACCATTTCGTTTGATGAATCGGAATTCAGCGAAGCCGCATATGCCAGAATGGTTGCCGAAAAGTATGGCACTCAGCATACCGAAATTATCCTTCAACCCTCAACATTTCTCAAAGATCTGCCGGCCGCTTTGGCCGCTATGGATAACCCAACCGGCGATGGCCCAAACACCTTTGTGGTATCGCGTGCCACCCGCGAGGCAGGAGTAACCATGGCCTTATCGGGCACTGGAGGTGATGAGCTTTTTGCAGGATACGAAGTCTTTAAGCGTATGGAAGCCCTGAGACAGCGACGATGGCTGCTTAGCTTTCCAAAGTGGTTCCGAAACCTGGGTGGTAATATGATCCAGATTCGCAAACGCGGATTGGCATCGTGGAAAATGGCAGCGGTATTGAGCGCCGATTACTTTGACCTGGAATACCTCTATTGGGTGAGTAGATTGATGCTGACCGACAAACGGATAAAGGATGTTGCTCATTTTCCAGAACTTCCGGCTAACAAAGTATTCGGAGCAGTTGCAGCTGAGGTGGGGTACGGCACTCCGGGGTTTAAACTTCCGTTCTTAAGTCAGGTGAGCATTGCTGAAACCATAACCTACCTGCAAAACGTGCTTCTGCGCGATACTGATCAAATGAGCATGGCCCACGCGCTTGAGGTAAGGGTGCCGTTTCTAGATCATGACCTTGTTGAATTTGTGCTTGGTGTACCTGATAGGCTCAAGTACCCGCATTCGCCCAAAAAATTTCTAACAGATTGTTTCAGCGACTTGCTGATGCCTGAAATTGTGAACAGACCCAAAATGGGGTTTACCTTTCCCTGGCAGGATTGGCTGCGCAATGACCTTCGCGATTTTGCAGGCGATTCACTCAGCGACCTGGGTAAATCTTCGCACTTTAACCCGGTTGGGCTTCAAAACCTCTGGTCTGATTTTGAAAAGTCGCAATATGGCATCAATTGGTCTCGCATTATGTACATCGTGACGCTGCAACAATGGCTGGCCCAAAATGAAATCAATGACTGATAAAGTTTTGGTTTTTATTGATTGGTATTTGCCTGGTTTTCGGGCTGGAGGACCAACCAGGTCGTGTGCCAACATGGTTGCAGCCCTGGGCGGTGAGTTCAGCTTTTACATCGTAACACGCAATACTGATTATTGCGAGTCAGAGCCATATCCTGATATTCCCGAAAATCAATGGATAGTCCTTCCTTCCGGTGAGCGTGTTTGGTATTTACCGGAAGGGGGTATTTCCTTACGCACCGTGAGGCAAATCATGGAATCAGAAAATTGGAGCACCATATATGTCAACGGGCTATATTCACGATTTTTTTCGGTCTATCCACTGTTAATCAGGAAAATGACGGGAAAGCTTAACGTACCCGTAATAGTTGCAGCCCGCGGTATGTTGGCGGCTTCCGCCATCGGAGTCAAGAAAACCAAAAAGCGCATTTTTTTGAAGACGGCTAAGCTCTTCGGTCTGTACAAGGGTGTTTTTTTTCAAGCAACGCATCAAGGAGAGGAGAATGAAATTCACAAAGAAATAGGACCGAACAACAAAGTTTTTGTGGCTCCCAATATCGCACAACGCGAGCTGCTAAGCGATGAGCCGCCGGAAAAGCGCCAAGGTTCGCTCCGATTAATCAGCATAGCCCGTATTGCACCCGAGAAGAACCTGCTTTTTTTATTGGAGGCGCTGAGTAATGTGCGTGCAAATGTTCAACTTTCAGTGTATGGCTCAATTTACGATGAGAATTACTGGAAGAGCTGCCTTCGGGTCATCAACGCATTTCCGGATAATGTTCGGGTTGAAGTGCATGGTGTTATTGAACCATCGCAAATACCGGTAGCCCTGGGAAAACATCACATGCTGGTTTTGCCTTCAAGGGGTGAGAATTTTGGTCATGTAATTGCCGAATCTATGCTCGCCGGCAGACCTGTGTTGGTATCTGACCAAACGCCCTGGAAAGGGCTGGAGAAATCCCATTCAGGAAAAGACATTCCTCTGCGAATGGACAATTGGCGTAAAGCGATAGATTATTTTGCGGGTTTAGACAATGACGGATTCAAAGTCTGGCTTCGGGGCGCTGCCCAGCGGGGACAAGAGGTGAGCAAAGACCCTGGTCCCGTCGATCGGCACCGGGAAATGTTCAGAGCTGTAATTTCGTTCCATGAATGACCCCAGAGGTGAGCCCATGAAAATTTCCGTTATTACTGTATGCTTTAACAGCGTTGATACCATCGAGGATTGTGTTCAGTCTGTGCTTGGCCAGGATTATTCGGATGTGGAGTACGTAGTGATTGATGGAGCCTCTACCGATGGTACATTGGAATTACTGAACAACTACAGGAATCAGATTTCGACCCTGATTTCAGAGCCCGATCAAGGGATTTATGATGCCATGAATAAGGGGTTGACTCATTGTAAAGGAGACGTGATAGCCATTCTCAACTCCGATGACCTGTACCGGGATAATTCTGTGCTCTCGCGAGTGGTACAGTACCTCACAGAAAAGCAAGTGGCTGCCTGCTATGGCGATTTGGAGTACGTTGACCGCAGTAATACCAACAAGGTTGTTAGGTTCTGGAGGGCAGGACAATACCATCGCAAAAAGTTTCTGCATGGATGGATGCCGCCGCATCCCGCGTTTTTTTTGAAGCGCTCATGCTATCAGGAGCACGGTTTTTTTGATTTGCGATTCACTACCTCAGCAGATTATGAGTTGATGCTCAGAATGCTCTACAAACATGAACTTACCTGCGCGTACATTCCTGAGGTACTGGTACGCATGAGGGTAGGAGGGCAGAGTAACCTTTCACTTGCCAACAGACTTAAGGCTAATCGAGAGGATAGATTTGCGTGGCAAGTGAATGGATTGACTCCCCGAATTTACACCACCATCCTTAAGCCACTTTCCAAAATAGGGCAGTTCCTGAAGCGAAGCTAGAAAATCAAAAAAGCCCCTGCACAGGCAGAGGCTTCATTAAAATTTCGTTTCGGATTGATTTAGAACTTCGCCCTTGTTTTTCGACCTACAGCACGTTTCTTTTTGATGAAAGAGCTTTGACGGCGGGAGAAATTACTCTTACCCTTAATCAGGTATCCGTATGAAAACTGTGTAAAAAGGTAGCTATCGTTGTTACTCGCATCACCTCTTTTCTGAGGATTTTCAGGATTGTGAATGTTTTCACCGGCACCGTTCAGTTCAAAGCTTCCGTAGTTTACAGTACCGGGTAACCCCGCTTGTTGCGCCTGGGCATTTACAAAATCGATATGTTCAGGAGTGGTTCGGTTCGAAAACTGCTGGGCGAGTTCATCCATCTCGTGCCAATTGCCGTAAGTTCCGGAGATGTCATCAAGGTAATCAGTGAAAGTAGTTCTCCAACCAAACTCCCATCCAAAGCGGTGCTTTTTCTTGTGGGTGAAGTAAAGACCAATACCTTTTGGAATAACGAAGGCAAAAGGACTGTAGGCCACATCTTCCGTTTTCAGGGGGCGCAAATCGTGCCAGGTATTTGTTTCCGCGTCGCGCGCCTGAGGATTGTGATAGATACCACCAACACCTGCAAAAGCGTAAAGACGGAAATCAGGGTTGTAGTAACCACGACCGCCCACGTCATTATCCTGAAAAATAGTGATTTCTGCACGGGCTGAAAGCTCAAGAATAAGATTGCGAAAACTAAGGTTTCGGGCTGCACGTGCGGCATTCAATGAAAGGTGATCTTCACCGCGAATTCTTGCTGCATTGAACTCAGCCTGAATAGACAAGAGCCTGCTTACCTTGTATCTACTGTATGCGCCGAGCGCCCAGTTGGTCTGCTCGAAACGCATATCCACAGGACCGTCTCTACGGGGGCCTGAGTAACCGCCAATATCACCGAGGTAGTTTGCTACTCCTGCTTTTGCTCCAAACTCCCAGCGATACTGACCGTGTGCCAAGTCTGAAAAGAGAAGAAGAGTAAATAGAAAAAGTAAATTTCTCAACATAGCGCTATACAACTCTTGTGGTTAATGGTACGAAAGGTTCCGTTTCGGGTTACAATCAGCAAATATAGGACTTCTCCGGAACCTGCAAGAATTTTTGGTTGAGGTTTTCAACGGCTTCATGTGTACTGATCACAAAGGTTTGTGGGTTGAATTTTCTTTAACTTCGCGCACCATAGTTAAGCCAATGGAAAAGAATCGTATTACATCACTTTTTGGTATTCGTTATCCGCTCATTCAGGCGGGTATGATTTGGTGCTCGGGTTGGGAACTGGCCAGTGCAGTAAGCAATGCGGGAGGCCTGGGAATCATCGGATCGGGTTCCATGTACCCGGATGTGCTTAAAACGCATGTCAAGAAGTGCAAGGCTGCTACCAATAAGCCCTTCGCTGTGAATATTCCGTTGCTATATCCTAACATCGAGGATCATATTCAAACCATCATTGAGGAAAGGGTACCGGTGGTGTTTTCTTCTGCGGGAAACCCTTCAACCTGGACATCCATCCTTAAAGCTGAGGGCATAAAAGTGGTGCACGTGGTATCGAGCGTAAAGTTTGCCCTAAAGGCCGAGGCCTGTGGTGTAGATGCCGTGGTGGCCGAAGGTTTTGAAGCCGGTGGTCACAATGGCCGTGAAGAAACAACCACCCTCTGCCTCATTCCCATGGTAAGAGAAGCCATTTCATGTCCGCTTATAGCCGCTGGTGGAATCGCAACGGGAAGAGCGATGTTGGCTGCCATGATACTGGGAGCAGATGGCGTACAGATAGGTACTCGATTTGTTGCCAGCGAAGAGTCGTCGGCACATATGGCTTTTAAGAATCAGGTGGCTGAACTCGAAGAGGGTGGAACTCAGCTTACCCTTAAAGAGCTAACGCCTGTTAGAATGATCAAAAACCCGTTTTTCCAACAAATTCAGTCTGCATACGCTCAATGTGCAAGCAAAGAAGAACTTGCAAAATTACTGGGAAGAGGCAGAGCCAAAAAAGGCATGTTTGAAGGTAATCTCGAGGAAGGTGAGCTCGAAATCGGTCAGATTTCCGGCCTGGTGCGCGAGATTCTCCCGGCAAATACAATCGTTAATCAGATCATTGAAGAGTATGTAAACGCAGCCAGGTCGGTAGGAATCGATCCTCGATTTAAGTTTTAACTCCGTTTTACTTGCAACTTCATCGGGGGTCATGCCGTCAACAAAATATATATCCAACTGGGACGTTTACATGCGGAGAGAGACATTAATGCAACTACAAGGCATTCGATTAAACCGGACAATCAAACATTTTTTGTTCTGCACGTTTCTGCTTTTTGGCGGAATAGCTCAGGCACAGGAAATTCCCGTTCCCCGATGCGCTGATGTACAGGGTAATGGCGATGTATTGGTTTCATGGACGCCCCCCAATGACCCCGGTAACCTATTTTTCAGCTATCTCGTTTTTACGCTGGACGCCGCCGGTGACCCTGAGCAAATTGGCGAAATTTTCGACTACAACAATACCAGCTTTTTGCACATCGGTGCAAATGCTCAGTTGCAACAGCGAACCTATTTCCTGCGTCTCCGCACCGGAAATGTGGGGCAAATAACTTCCGGTGACTCAGCTCCCATACAAACCATGATACTCAACGTTCAGGCTGGAGCTACCAATTCGCGCGCTTTTCTGGATTGGAATCCTCCTTATGAAAATATGCTGCCATCATCAGTGGGTATCTACGACGTTTTTAGAGAGAATGCACCCGGCGAGTGGGTAAATGTTGGCTCGTCGTTTTTTAGCGAAGAATCTCACATTGATACCATTCTTGGTATTTGCAATGACCCTCCGGATATCATCAATTACCGGGTTCGTCTTCAGGATAATAGTGGCTGCTTTTCAACATCCTCCATTGATGGCGATCTGCTTACCGATGGTATCGGTCCAACACCACCGGTTATTGAAACCATTACCTATGATCTCGAAACAGGTTTCATGATGGTTTGCTGGTACCCGAGCCCGGAGGAAGATACCAACGGTTATATCATTCAGGATAATACAGACCCTGCCCAGTTTCTCACCATAGGTCAGGTGCCAGGTGCCGACAGTACATCCTTTTTACACGTAACACAGCCTATGGGCCCAAAGCGTTACCTGATTATCGCTTTTGATGAATGCGGAAACAACGAATCATTCGGAGCAGCGCACGAGTCAATGTTTCTGAATGCGAGTTTTGAAGAATGCGACCTACAGGTTAACCTGAGCTGGACCCCCTATATTGGCTGGAGTAATGGCGTGTTGGTTTATGAAATTTACGCTTCAGAAAACGAGGGGCCCTACGAACTGATGCAAAGCGTGGCTCCCAATACCCTCGCCGCCTCTGTGGAGGTGAACCCTTTCTCTGATTATTGTTTTCTGGTAAAGGCCGTATCTGCAGGATTGGAAAAACCTGCTTATGCCAACCGCCGATGCTTGACCACGAGCTATCCCGAACTCCCCGATTTTACTTACCTGAATCGGGTGGATGTTATCAATCGCTCAACCATAGAAGTGAATGTCCTTACCGACCCCGACGGATTTATGATGTCGTATGTGTTGGAGCGAAGAGACCTGGGGCAAACCGATTTTATAGAACTCGGGCCAATGGCGCCTTCCCCGCTGGATGAAGCAGTCTATCGCTATCTGGATGAAGATGTAAGCACCGATACCAGGCGTTATGAGTACCGCGTTGCAGTAACCGATTTTTGCGGAAACTTTCAGGGATACAGTAATGTATCCAGCAATATTTTACTAAACGCCTTTGACGACAGTGAGGAAGAGCAAAACCGTATCCAGTGGAATGGATATGAATTATGGGACGGAAACGTATCCCAGTACCGCATCTTCAGGTCTTTTGGCCGGGATGGAGCGTTTGAGCCACTTGTTTCAGTTCAGAGCAATGTTACCTTCTTTGAAGATGATGTAAGCGCCTTTATCGAAGATCATGGAGAGTTTTGCTATTACATAGAAGCCGTTGAAAACATGAATTCATTTAACCGGGCAGATACCTTGCGCTCCAATATAGCCTGCGCCGTGCAGGAGCCACTGCTTTGGATTCCCAATGCTTTTGTGGTAGGTGGCTACAACAATATTTTCCGTCCTGTAGCCGGCTACATCGATTTTGACCGCTACGAAATGCAGATATTCAGCCGGTGGGGAAAACTCATGTTTCAATCAAATTCCATCGATATAGGATGGAACGGATATCACGAAGGAGGCATTGCTCCGGAAGGTAGTTATGTTTACGTGATTACATTCAGGGCCGGAGACGGAAAAACCATCGAAAAGAAAGGGAGTGTAATCCTTTTGAATGCCTTTAACTGAGAGCTCAAGTCATTGCTTCCTTTTATTACCTTTGCAGCCATCATTCCGGAACCCTCTTTTAACACCATTTTGCATGTCTGCTAGTAACCCCAAAATCATTACAGAAGGCCTCACATACGATGATGTACTTCTGGTGCCGGCGTACTCCGAAATTCACCCGCGAGAGGTGGATATAAGCAGCCGGTTTACGCGAAACATCCGGATTAAAACACCGGTAATTTCAGCGGCCATGGACACCGTTACTGAATCGCGGCTTGCCATTGCTATGGCTCAGCAGGGTGGAATAGGGGTGATTCACAAAAATATGAGCGTCGAGCGCCAGGCACTGGAGGTGCGTAAAGTAAAACGCTCTGAGAGCGGAATGATTCTCGATCCCATCACGCTTAACCTCGACGCTGTTGTGGCTGACGCACTGAAAATCATGGCCGAGAATAGCATTGGCGGAATTCCGGTTGTTGATGGTAGCGGGAAACTTGTGGGAATCGTTACCAATCGTGACCTGCGTTTCGAAAAAGAAATGAACAAGCCGGTTGCCGACGTCATGACCAAAGGCCAGCTCATTACCGCCGGCGAAGGCGTTGATATGTTGCGTGCTGAGGCAATTCTCCAGGCCCACAAAATTGAAAAACTACCCGTTGTAAACGATGATTATCGCCTCGTAGGCCTCATTACATATCGCGATATCATCAAACTTAAAGAACATCCGAATTCTGCTAAAGACCAGTTCGGCCGTTTGCGGGTGGCCGCCGCGGTAGGTGTTACTGCCGACACGCTTCAGCGCGCGGAGGCCCTTATTGCGGCCGGTGTTGATGCCCTGGTAATTGACACAGCGCACGGTCATACCAAAAGTGTAGCCGCTCAGATCAAAGAAATTCACAATTCCTACCCTGAAACAGATTTGGTGGTTGGGAATATTGCAACCGGTGATGCTGCAAAACACCTGGTTGATTCCGGAGCAAGTGCGGTGAAAGTGGGAATCGGTCCGGGCTCTATTTGTACCACGCGGATTATTGCTGGTGTGGGCGTGCCGCAGCTAACAGCCATAATGGATGTTTCTGCTGCCATTGCAGGCTCAGGAGTGCCTATAATTGCCGATGGAGGTGTTCGCTACACGGGCGATATCGTAAAGGCAATTGCTGCCGGAGCTGACAGCGTCATGCTTGGCTCCATGTTTGCAGGCGTCGAGGAATCACCCGGAGAAACCATAATCTACGAAGGTCGAAAATTCAAGGCCTACCGCGGAATGGGCTCCATTGAAGCCATGCAAAAAGGATCTAAAGACCGCTACTTCCAGTCAGGAGAAGACGATGCCAGCAAGCTCGTTCCCGAAGGTATATCGGGTCGCGTGCCGTACAAAGGCAACCTCCACGAAGTGATGTACCAGGTAATTGGTGGCCTCCGGGCCGGAATGGGGTACTGCGGAGCGGCGAGTATTGAGGCACTCAAAGAATCACGCTTTATCCGTATCACGGCGGCCGGTGTAAATGAAAGCCACCCGCACAACGTATCCATCACCCGCGAGGCCCCGAATTACAGCCTGCGATAAACCAAAAATTTAAAGGAAAACCAAATTCGTTCAACTGATGAAACGCAGAAATTTGATAAACAGAGTGAAAAGAATGGCGCTGTTGTTTTGTTTACTGGGGATGATGGGAGCCACCGTTGCCCAGATGGAAGACCCGGTAATCCTTATCATTGAAGAAAATACTGTTACAAAGTCTGAGTTTGAAAGCATTTTCCGCAAAAACAATCAGGATGCAGATGTAAGCGAAGACGCATTGCGGGAGTACATGCAGTTGTTCATTAACTTCAAGCTGAAAGTTATGGAGGCCCAGGAGCTTGGAATGGATACGGTCCAGAAATTTTTGCGTGAATTAGACGGTTACCGCACGCAGCTTGCGCGACCCTACCTGACGGACGAGAGCCAGAATGAATCGCTCCTGGAAGAAGCGTACCAGCGCAAAAAAGAGGAGATCAAAGCAAGCCACCTTCTCATTCAGGTGGCCCAGGATGCCAGTCCATCGGATACCCTCAAGGCGTGGAAAAAAATCACCGACCTTCGCAAAAAAGCAATGGCCGGCAGCGATTTTGCTGAACTTGCCCGTCAACACTCCGAAGACCCGTCTGCGAAAGACAACGGCGGAAATTTGGGCTACTTTTCCGCGCTTCAAATGGTCTACCCTTTTGAGAATGCAGCCTATAATACCCCCGTTGGAAGTATCTCCCAGCCCATCCGCACTCGTTTTGGCTACCACCTGGTGCAGGTAAATGATCGTCGGCCAGGCAGGGGAGAGATACGCGCTGCCCACATCATGATGCGGAGCTCAGATAGTGATTCTCCTGAAAAACAAAAACGCGCCGAAAGACAAATCAAAGAAGTGTACGAAGAGCTTATGGCAGGAGGCGATTTTGCTGATCTGGCGCTGAAGTACAGCGACGATGGCTCTACCTCCGGTAAAGGAGGCGAACTGCCGTGGTTTGGTGCTGGTAAAATGGTAGAAGAATTCGAAAATGCTGCCTTTGCGCTGTCTGAGAATGGAGAGATCAGTGAGCCGGTCAAAAGCCGGTTTGGTTGGCACATCATCAAGCGCCTGGATTACAAGCCGCTTCCGTCGAAAGAAGAAATGCGCAATGACCTTAAAACCCGAATTTCTAAGGATTCACGTTCGGAAATCACCCGAAAGGCTTTTGTGAACAAGCTTAAAAAGGAGTATAACTTCAAGGAGTTTCCCCGTCAATTGAAGCCGGTAATCAGCGTGCTTGATACCAATATTTACTATGGAAGCTGGGACCCGTCGAAAGGAGCCAAGCTTAATGCCGTGCTTTTTGAACTGGACGGAAAGAAATACACCCAACAGGATTTTATCAAATACCTTGCTGAGAAGCAAACGCGGCGAAGAAGTTCAGCGACCTCGCTGGAGGCTTTTGGCAATGATATGTATGCTCAGTTTGTGGACGAAACCGTTTTCAATTACGAAGACAGCAAGCTCGAAGAGAAATATCCTGAATTCAGGGCATTGATGCGCGAATATCACGACGGAATCCTGTTGTTTGAGCTTACCGATTTAATGGTGTGGACGCGTGCAGTTCGCGATACCGCCGGACTGGAAGCATTTTACGAAGACAACAAGGAGAGTTACAAATATGGTGAGCGTGCCGAAGGCGTTTTCTACATCTGCTCAGATGCAAGGGTAGCTGCCACGGCACAGAAAATGGCCCGGAAAGGAAAGAGTGATGAGGATATCCGCAAGAAACTGAATAAAATTTCGGATCTCAGTGTGCGTATGGAAGAGTTTAAAGCCGAGCGCGAAAGGCATGATTACCTCTCAAAAGTTGATTGGAAACCAGGTGTAAGCGACACCTTTGAATACAAGAACCAGGTGGGTTTTGTGCACATTCACCAAATTCATCCGCCTGAACCCAAGCCCCTTTCTGAGGTGCGCGGCCTCGTAACCGCCGCCTTTCAAAATCATCTGGAGCGGCAGTGGATTCAAGAACTCAGGGAAAAGTACTTCATCGAAATAAAGAATGATGTGCTGATGAGTATTCGCTGATGCCATATTTAAAAAGCCCTTACGATTTAACCCTTTTGAGGGTGCCGGCTCAACACTTGATGCTGGTGTTGCTGCTGCCCGTTTTACTCTTTGCTTGCGATTGGCAGGACCAATCCAAATCTGACTGGGTGGTTCGCGTGGATGACCATTATTTGTCTCGTGAGGAATTGGTCAATGCATTGCCAAGACGACTATCGCCGGAAGACAGTACACGGGCGGCTGATGCCTATGTATCTCAATGGCTGAAAGACCACGTAGTGCTTTCGCAGGCCGAGCTGAACCTCTCACCTCAACGAATCAATTTTGAGGCGCAACTTCGCGATTACCGCAATTCATTGGTCGTTTACACGTTCGAGACAGAGTTGATTCGCCAAAAACTGGATACCACGGTAACTGATGCAGAAATCGCACGATACTATCAAGAATATCAACGAAATTTCGAGTTGAAAGACTACATAGTGCGTGTTCGTTACATCAAGGTTGCCTCGGATGCACCCAAGCTTGCAGATGTTGAGGCTTGGATGAAATCAGAGGCCGACGACGACTACTTTAAACTGGTTGACTACAGCCAACAGTTTGCCAGCAAGAGCTTTCTTGAAGAAGAGCGCTGGCTGTACCTCGATGATTTGCTGAGGCAAGTTCCGATAAGACCTGAAGATAAGCTCGACTTTTTACGCGGAAACAAATTCGTGAAATTGCCCGACGGAGATTACCTTTACATGCTGAATATATTGGATTATCAGCTTAAAGACGGCGTTTCGCCATTGGAGTTTGTGAAGCAAGATATTCGGAATATTATCGTGAACAAGCGTAAAAGGGAGTTCATCATTAACATGAGGCAAGATCTTTTTGAAACTGCCCTCAAAAACAATCAAATTGAGTATCGTACGCAGTAATATCATACTTGTCATTCTGGCCATTTCGTGGCTGTCAGGAACTGCTCAGTCATCTAAAGTCAAGGTGATTGACGGGATTATTGCTACCGTGGGTGATGAGATAGTGCTTCGCTCGGACCTGGAGAATCAAAAAATTCAAATGCGTTCTCAAGGAATGAGAATGTCCAAAGACGCAGATTGCGGTGTGATGGAAGACTTGCTCTATGAAAAGCTGCTGCTTCATCAAGGAGGGGTAGATAGCGTGGAAGTATCCGAAGCTCAGATTCAGTCGGAAATGGATAAACGACTGAACGTGTTCATTGAGCAAATCGGTTCGCGCGAAAAGCTTGAAGAGTACTATGGCAAGTCGCTGAGTGAAATCAAGGAAGAATTTTCTGAAGTGCTCCGCAAGCAAATGGTGGTGCAACAAATGCAGCAGCGCATCACACAGGATGTGAAGGTGACTCCATCGCAGGTGAGGGAGTTTTTCAACCAGCTACCCGAAGACAGTTTGCCTTTTATCAATGCGCAGGTGGAGGTTGCGCATATCGTGAAGTATCCGCCTGAGAATTTTGATGAGAACCGAAGAGTTAGAAACAAGCTTCGGGAATACAGGGAAGAGATACTCAGCGGAGAAAAGGATTTTGCAACCATTGCGGTACTTTATTCTGAAGACCCCGGATCGGCCGTAAGGGGAGGTGAGTTGGGAATGCAAAGCAGAGGAACATTCGTTCCGGAATTTGACGCTGTGGCCCTTTCACTTGCAGAAGGAGAAATTTCTGATGTGTTTGAAACCCAGTATGGCTTCCACATCATGCAGGTTATGGAGAAGTTGGGTGAAAAGTACAACGCCCGGCACATCCTTCTCAAGCCCCGCGTAAGCCAGGCTGATCTGATGAAAGCCAAAGCCGAGCTTGAAGATATCCGCAAATTGATCATGTCTGATTCATTGACCTTCGCCCAGGCAGCGGTGCGTTACTCAGACGATGAAGATTCCAAGAATCAAAATGGAAACATCATCAATCCATCTACCGGATCAAGTAGGTTTGAGATGAGTGAGTTAGACCCTCAGATTTTCCTCTCCATCGATACCATGAAAGTAGGGCAGGTTTCGAACCCGGCCTTTTTTCAACGACGTGATGGTCGAAAAGCCTATCGCCTCATTCAATTAAGGTTGCGCACAGAACCCCACAGGGCGAATCTCCGCGACGACTACCAAATCATTCAGGAGGCGGCACGGGGCCAGATGAGTGGCGAAGCCATCAGTGAGTGGATCCACAACAGAATTCGAGTCACCTATATTGATATTGACGAATCATTTCACACATGCCCTTTTGAATACGATTGGGCAAAAATCCCAGATACCACAAATTAATGGAAGAGCTTACGAAATTGTCGGATGCTGAAGCGGTTGATCGCTTCGTTGAGAAATACAAAGAACTGAACCTCGAAATCGGAAAGGTTATCGTTGGACAGCACGATGTGATAGAACGGGTGGTGGTTTCTATTTTTAGCCGTGGCCACAGCCTGTTGGTGGGTGTGCCTGGCCTTGCCAAAACTTTGCTGGTCAATACCATCGCCAAATCGCTCGGACTTTCCTTCAACCGCGTTCAGTTCACACCCGACCTGATGCCTTCAGATATTATTGGCTCTGAAATTCTCGATGAGAACAGACAGTTTCGCTTTGTGAAAGGGCCGCTGTTTGCCAATATCATTTTGGCCGACGAGATCAACCGTACACCTCCCAAAACCCAATCGGCTTTGCTCGAAGCGATGCAGGAAAAGGCGGTTACCGCAGGAGGGCAAAACTATGTATTGCCCGAGCCTTTTTTCGTGTTGGCTACGCAAAACCCCATTGAACAGGAAGGTACCTATCCGCTTCCCGAGGCACAGCTAGACAGGTTTATGTTCAATATTTGGGTTGATTACCCAAGTTTTGAGGAAGAACTTAATGTTGTGAAATCTACTACCAGTGACCGTGAAGTTTCACTCAATCCGGTGCTCAATGCTCAGGAAATAGTATTCTTCCAAAACCTCATTCGCAAAATTCCCGTTTCCGACAATGTGATGGAATACGCAGTTCGCCTCGCGTCTAAAACCCGCCCGGAAACCGATGCTGCTGACGATATCGTGAAGAAATACATCTCATGGGGTGCCGGGCCACGTGCGTCGCAGTACCTTGTGGTTGGAGCCAAATGTTTGGCAGCCATCCGTGGAAAATACAGCCCGGATATTGAAGATGTTCAAGACATTGCCCTGCCCATACTTCGTCACAGATTGGTGAGAAATTACAAGGCAGAGGCAGAAGGCTACAGCATGGAAAGAATCATTCAAAGCATCCTTTAATCAAAGAGTCATGAAAATTGCCATTAACGGATTTGGACGAATCGGAAGGCTGACCCTCAGGCTACTCTCTCAGATGGAAGCCATGCACGTGGTGGCTGTTAATGACCTGAGTACCCCTGCCACTCTGGCCCACCTACTCAAATATGACAGCAGTCAGGGGGCTTATCCGGGAAGTGTCATTGCGGACGATAACAATTTGGTTGTTGATGGACGTACTATTCCTGTATACAGCGAGAAAGACCCTTCTTCGCTTCCCTGGAAAGCACTCAACGTTGATGTGGTGATAGAATGTACAGGCGTTTTTCGAAGTGAGGAGGAGGCCGGCAAGCACCTCAAGGCAGGAGCCGGCAAAGTGGTAATCAGCGCCCCCGGTAGAGGGGAGGGAGTGAAGACCGTTGTTTTCGGAATCAATCACCACGAGCTCACGCATGAGCACAGAATCATTTCCAATGCCTCCTGTACCACCAATTGCCTTGCTCCCGTTGCCGCGTTGCTGGATGAGCATTTCGGAATAGAAAAGGGATATATCAATACCATTCACGCATATACCGGGGGCCAAAACCTTCAGGATGGCCCCCATAAGGATTTGCGTCGTGCGCGGGCTGCAGCCCTGAATATTGTGCCCACTACCACAGGGGCTGCAAAAGCGGTTGGGCTGGTGCTACCTCAACTTGACGGAAAACTGGACGGCATGGCAACCAGGGTTCCAACAATTACAGGGTCTTTAACAGACCTCACAGCTATTTTACAAACGGAAACAACAGCTGAAGAGGTAAACTCTGTAATGAAAGCAGGTGCAGAAAATCGATTCAAAGGAGTGTTGCAGTACACTGAAGATCCCATCGTTTCAACGGATGTTATTGGAAACACGCATTCATCCATTTTTGATGCTGGCCTCACACGAGTTAACGGAAATCTCGTGAAAATTGTGAGCTGGTACGATAATGAGATGGGCTATGCCGCCCGAACGGCTGACCTTGTGAAGTACATTGGAAGCCTTTAACCCAAGGTTTGGGTTGCTCCCCCGGTTGTCTGATTAACTTTTTTAGGCTGCCGTACGTATTGAAATGAGATTGCCCGTCGTTATCTTTGTAACCGCCGCTACTCAGAATGAAAACACTGCTTTTAATCTCCTCCACGCTTCTTTGCACAGCCTTTCTTCATTTTTTCACTCCCTGGAGTTTTTCAGAGCGAAGCGATTTTAGTGAAACTTCGCTTCATATTGATTCAGAGGAGCGCGCTTCAATGCGGGTTCATCTTCTTGAATCAGGTTTGAGTGAAGTGGCTTTGGATACAGGCTTGGAGGGTTTTGCTAAATTGCTTGGTGCGGGGCACATTCATCGCGACGACCTTCTGTGCATCATAGATTTCAGCCTTCCTTCCAATAAGGAGAGAATGTGGATACTGAATCCCGTTACACTGGAGCCTGTACATACCTCACTTGTTGCCCATGGTCGTAACTCTGGAAATTTGTGGGCACGCAGCTTTTCAAATGACCCCGGCTCATATGCCTCGAGTCTGGGTTTTTATGCTACAGCCGAGAACTACCACGGCAAACATGGTCTCTCCTTACGGCTGGATGGGCTCGAACCAGACTTCAACGATAAGGCCCGCGAGAGAGCAGTTGTTATGCACTCCGCGGATTATGCTGACCCGTCATTTGTTGAAGAACACGGCCGCCTCGGTCGCAGTTTTGGCTGCCCCTCTATTCCAACTCAAGGACACGAAGAAGTACTGAGGCAAATTGCCAACGGTGTCTGCCTGTACATTTTTGCACCCGATGAGGAGTATCTGGCGAGTTCTCCGATACTCTGCGGCAATAACTTGTAAGCTCCTACTGCTATAACCAGGAAGGAACCCCTGCAAGTCCGCGAACAATATCTTCGTCGCGTTGGTAGATGTCTTCCCGAAATTCCAACACGCCATCCGGTCTGGCCCAAGCGGTGAAATAGGTGAGGTAAACCTCAACTCCTTGCTTCAGACGTACCGTAGTTTCTCTGCCTGAAAGCGCCACATCTCTGATGCGCTGAGAAGTCCAGGAAGGCTGATCTGAAAGGAGAAGTTCGGCGAGTTCCAAGGGACGCTCAATACGAATACAGCCCGAACTGAATGCACGCGACTCTCGCTCAAACAGTTCTCTCGAAGGTGTGTCGTGAATGTACACATTGTAGATGTTGGGAAACATAAACTTTACCCTTCCCAACGCATTTTGGGCACCGGGCAATTGTCTTACCATGTAGGGGAAATTCCTTGCAGTTATCTCAGACCAGTTGATACTCTCATAAGAAACAGGCCTCCCCGAGGTCGTGATGATTTGCATGTTTTTTTCGTTGAGATAGCCGGGTCCTTTTTTCAATTGAGGCAGTACATCAACGCGAAGAATTGTTGGTGGTACCACCCAATCAGGGCTGAGTACCATATAAGTCATGGTTTCATTAAAAACGGGAGTCTTTCGATAGTGCTTACCTACGATGGCCCTACTGCTGAATAGGGTGTCTCCATGATCAATAAAATCAATCCTGAAATTGGCGATATTAACAATGATTTTGCGCTTCTCCGGAAATTCGGAGAGCCACCTGTAGCGTTCTATGTTGGCCTTTAAGGTATTGATGTAACCCTCTGGTGTTCTGTTGAGGAATGACAATGTGCGCGGCCCGATGACCCCGTCAGGATGAAGCCCCTGGTGTAGTTGAAATCTTTTGATTGTTTTGAGCAGCTCATCATTGTATTGCTGAGAAGTGGTGTCACCCGGATGGTACGTTAGGCTGTAAAGCCGCTTTCGGATTTTTAGGATGGTCACAGACGAATCACCTGGTTCAATTTTTTTTTCACTTCGAATGGTTTCCCAAGGTTCATCAAGAATCGAGTTGAAGAATTCAATTTTTTGAACCAAAAGGAGGTACGCCGAATCTCCCGGTGCGAGCATTTCCAGCATCTGAGGCACCTCCTGCATGGAAATGGCCTTCTCAAGTTTTTCGTCAAGCATCAGCTCCGGGGCGTTTCTTTGGATTTTCCAGGTGGCTTCGATGGTATGTGCTTGTAGTTTACCTTGATGCAAGTGAGAGCCGAGCAACATGAAAGCATCTGTGAGCAAAAGATCTATTATGGTAAGTAAACTTGTGTCGGGTTCCGCGTTGTGTTGATAATTTTCAAACAAAATGTTGAGTTTGTCTGAGTGATAAGCCTTGTCAGTGAGTCCGTGTCGCCATACCGTGCCGATATACGCTTGCATGGCATATGCTGCTTTCCTTAATTCGCCTTGAGCATTGAACCAGGCTGGCTCAAAGGCGCGATGGGCATAAAACCGCGGCAGCACCTGAGAAGAGTAGAGGGGGGTTCCATTAATTTTGTATTTCTCACCTTCGGGTTTGTTTTCAATAAACACCCTTATGCGTTGCGCCAGCTGGGATTTTGCAGCTTGCAATTCCATTGCCGACGAGAGAAGAACAATCAGGATGAGAAGTCTTGAAACAGTCATATCCAAAGATAACCATTCTGGTCGCAAGATTGACTTGCCATTAAATTGAAAACCCCCGCTCCATTGAGGAACGGGGGTTTTCTATAGGATTGGTTAACACTTACAACTTAGCGTGCAATCATCAATTTCTCAACGTATGCACCTTCGTTGGTAGTGAGTTTGTACAGGTAGATACCGCTTGCAAGTCCGCTCACGTCGTACTGGAACCAGTACTCCTGGTTTGCAAAGGCATCACCTTCATAGATAGCCTGCATCAGCTTTCCGTCCATGTTGAATACTTCGAGTCTCACACGAGATTCAAAGGGCAATTCAAAGGTGAACTGAGTGCGGGTTGCAGTTGGATTGGGGAATGCTGTGAGCGATACCGCTGGAATCTCAACCTGATTGGCAAGATCAAACTGTGGCATGTCACTTTCATCTCCAGGCTGCACAGTGATGATTTGTACGGCATGGGTTGTGTTTCCACAATCATCGGTAGCAGTCCAGATGCGCGTAATGGTGTAGTCACACTCG
>REDV01000108.1 GCA_007695365.1 Cryomorphaceae bacterium
GATGCCAGAAACAACAGCCCCAGGTAAGAACCCCACACACCACCCATGTCGAGGTTGCCGCGGGGGTTACCAAGCAGGTAAAGGCTGTACACGTAAACAAGGGTAGGCAGAAGGGCGAGTATCACAAGAAACACACCGGCCAGGGTTTTGGCCAGAATGATTTGCATATCGCTGAGCGGACGGGTGTACAAAAGCTCTATGGTGCCGGTGCGCATTTCTTCCGAAAAGGTTCGCATGGTAATGGCCGGAATCAGGAACATAAATACCCACGGTGCAAGTGTAAAAAAAGGCTCCAGCTCGGCGTATCCCAGGTCCAGAACGTTGAAATCTCCCGGAAACACCCACAGAAACAGACCTGTGAGCACAAGAAACACCGCCATGGCAATGTAGCCGATGAGCGAACTCAAAAAACTCTTGATTTCCTTTAACAGCAGCGACAGCATGGTTTCGGGTAGTCTTGCCCTGCGGGCAGGTGGCCAAAATTACGGGTTTTAATCTGCAATGGCGGGTGATGGCAGCACCACGGCCGAACAAAGTTTGGGTATTTTTAACGTTTCTAAGGCATGATTTCAAGGCGGTTCACGGTCCAGGCCTCAGGGGCTTCGGCAAACCACATTTTGGTTTGTTTCCACACAATACCAAACAGCTCAGATTGTCTGTAAGCATCCAGATGTTCAGGAGTTTTCCAAAAGCTGTAAGTGAAAAATATTTCCGGATTTTGGTCGTCGCGCAGCAGTTCAAGATGCCTGCATCCCGCGCTGCTGCGGATGCTTTTTTTGTATGTTTGGAAATGGGCCAGAAAATCGTCGGTGCACTCCGGCCTGAATGTCATTTTTACGATTCGAGTGATCATTTGATTTCAATTCTGATGGGGTGTCCGATGCGCAAGCCCAGTAAACTGCGTGCACTGCCCCCCGTGGTTTCGGAGCCTCCGTTGATGGCAATTTCCAGTTGTCCGCCGGAGTTAAACAACGCCACGGCATCGCCCGGAGAAACGTTGTTGTAGGCATAGGAGATTTCGCGCAAAGGTGCCCGGTTGCCTCCTGAGATATACAGTTCAAAAGGTCTTGATTTTAAGGTGTCTCTGAAAAAACTTTTTGAAATATTGGAAACCGCGTTTCCGTAGCGGTCTATGTAAATGATGCTGCCGCGAATGGTGTTGCCGTTGGCAATGGGCTGCAGCGCACTGAGCTTGCGCAGTTGCTGGCGTTGCCGCCCAATGACCTCGGGTGTGCCGCCCCTTGCAAGGTGGCAGGCTGCTTTCACAAATACATCGCGCGTTGGGAAGGTCATGTCGTCAATGTCCTGGCTCAACTCAAGTTCAAAAATGCGGTCGGGGTGGCGGTCAAAAATCAATGAAAAGATGCCGTTGTCGGCTCCCAGAAAAAAATGACCGTCGTACTCCACGAGCACGTGCATCAGGTCTTCTCCCAAATCAATTTCGGGCTTCACGCCAATGATATGCACCGATTTTTTCGGAAAGTGGCGGAAAGCATTGCGCACAATAAACGCAGTTTGCTGAAGGTCAAAGGGGTCAATCTGGTGGGTGATGTCCACTATCCGGGCATCAGGAAGGGAACAATAGATGGAGCCCTTTACAGCGGCCACATAATGATCTTTCAGCCCCATATCAGATGTGAGGGTGATGATGGCCGGAAGCGAATTTTCGGTGGCGTTTGCCGCAGACAATGGCAGGTTTTTTAGTTACTTTGCGGTGTCAAAATTAGTCATTAATCAACGAAGGATTTTCTCCTTATTCATCCCGCCAAAGCCTTTGTCAGAGCGCAAATTTACCATTGATTCCGTTGAGCCCACCACACTGCTCGGTGTAAACAACCGGAATCTCAAAATCATCAAAAACTACTTCCCGAAACTCAAAATTGTGGCTCGCGGCCGGGAGATAACCGCTGTGGGCCCCGAAGATGAACTTGAGCGTTTCGACCAAAAGCTGCGCCTCTGCAAGGAATACATCCAAAGCTACAATCAGCTCAGCGCGGTGAACATCGAGAAAATCATGGTTGAAGACAACCTGAGCTTCGCCGATAAGGCCCGCTCCAACGAGGTGATTGTGCACGGTCACGGAGGCTTGCAGGTTAAGGCCAGAACTCCCAATCAGCGCAAGATGGTAGAGGCCGTAGATACACACGATATGGTTTTTGCTATCGGGCCTGCGGGCTCAGGAAAGACCTACACGGCGGTGGCGCTGGCAGTAAGAGCCTTGAAAAACCGAGAGGTGAAACGTATTATCCTTACCCGGCCAGCTGTGGAGGCCGGCGAAAACCTGGGTTTTTTACCCGGTGATTTGCGCGAAAAACTCGATCCCTACTTGCAGCCCCTTTACGACGCGCTGCGCGACATGATTCCGCCGGAAAAACTCAATGACCACTTTGAAAAAGGGGTGATCCAAATTGCACCGCTGGCCTTTATGCGCGGCCGAACCCTCGATAACGCATTTGTGATTCTCGATGAAGCCCAAAACGCCACCGAAGGGCAGCTCAAGATGTTCCTCACCCGAATGGGAAAATCAGCCCGCTTTGTGATCACGGGCGATATCACCCAGATTGACCTACCACCCAAACAGAAATCCGGACTTGTAAAAGCCATTGATGTGCTAGAAAACAAGGATGGAATTGCCATGATTTTTCTCGATAAAAACGACGTGATCCGTCACCGTTTGGTAAACGTTATCATCCAGGCATTTTCCTGATTCATTCCTATGAAAGCCCTTACAAGTACCCAATTTGATTTTCCCGGACAAACGGATGTGTATTACGGTAAAGTGCGCGACGTGTATCGTATCGCCAACGATCTGATGGTGATGGTGGTAACCGACCGGATATCGGCCTTCGACGTGGTGTTGCCAAGGGGTATACCCTACAAAGGGCAGATGCTGAATCAGTTGGCGTGGCACTTCCTGAAAGCAACCGAAGATATTGTTCCCAACTGGACCATCGCCTTGCCCCACCCCAACGTAACTGTGGGAAAGGCTTGCGAGCCGTACAAGGTGGAAATGGTTATCCGGGGCTACCTCACTGGCCACGCATGGAGGCAATACCGCGACGGACACCGGTCGCTTTGTGGGGTGCCCATGCCCGACGGGATGAAAGAAAACGACCCGTTCCCTGAGCCCATTATCACGCCCAGCACCAAGGCCTCGGAAGGCCACGACGAAGACATCAGTCGCGAAGAGATTATTGCACAAGGTATTGTGCCCGAAGCAGAATACGAGCAACTCGAACAGTACACGAGGGCTCTCTACAGGCGCGGAACCGAAATGGCCGCAGACAAAGGACTGATTCTGGTAGATACCAAGTACGAATTTGGTCGCCACCACGGGGAAATCCTGGTGATTGATGAAATTCATACCCCTGATTCATCGCGGTATTTTTACACCGAGGGATATGCGGAACGCCAGCAGCGTGGTGAGCCCCAGAAGCAGTTAAGCAAGGAATTTGTGCGTCAGTGGTTGATTGAAAATGGCTTCCAGGGTAAGGACGGTCAGCAAATCCCCGAAATGACCGACGATTTTGTGCAATCCGTAAGCAACCGCTACCGTGAGCTCTTTGAGAAAGTGAGCGGAAAGGTGTTTGTGCCGGCAGATTATGACAACATCGAGTCGCAGATTGAGAATGCTGTTACAGGCTCTTTTGCCCAAATTCTATAGCGTTTAGTAAGTCGCAATACTTCTGTTCATCACTCCAAAGCGATTTTTGACGTCCTTTTACATTTTTTTAAGGCCCTTTAAGGTGTTATTAAGGTTGCTTGAAAGTCCTTTGTGCGCTTTTTGAAACGGCGTGTGTGAAACGATTAAGATTTTTGTGGATGGTTTTGGGTTTGCTCGCCTGCATGCTGGTGGGGGCCCATGTACCTGCTATGGGCTCTGTTCATATTGAACCCGACACGCTGAAGCCCTACAAGGTTCGCCACGCCGAACCCATTTTTATTGACCTCATTCGCGACCTGGGCGCCCATAAAGGCGAGCGCGAATGGAACGTGGGTTTCGGGGCACATGACAAACGTAAACACACCGAGTATGAGCTTCTGGTTGAATACGAATGGGCTGTGATTGATCGCCTCGGACTTGAGATTGAGGTGCCGGTCACTCTTCGGGGCCCTGGCGCCAAAGACCCCAAGGAAGGCGAGCGAGGCAGCCGGGTAGAAAGCTTGAAGCTGGCAGCGCAATACACCTTTCTGGTTTCTGAGAAAACCCAAACCTCATTGGCTTTGGGTTATATTCACGAGTTGGAGTTTTCTGATTTCAAAAATTTTGGCCGACCGGTTTTTTACGGCAACCTGTACAACCCTTTCTTTGTGGCTGCTCAGCGCATAGGGCAGGACTTTCACAGCCTGATATATACAGGCCCGCGCATTCAGCAGCCTTTTGCTGAAAATGCTGTAGATGTTGGTTTTGAAATGCACAGTAACCTGCACTATATGTTCCCCCGGTCGCGGCACTTTGTGGGTGTTGAGGTGAACAAATACTACGAAAACCACTCATGGGATATCACCTTCCGTCCGCAGGTAAGGATTGCCATAGGAGACCATCTGCTGGTAGGGGTATTGATGGGTATTCCCACAGACCTGAAAAACGACGGTTACAGTGTTTTCACAAGGATAATATGGGAGCCCAGAGACCGCCGATGATTCTGTTTAATTTTGCCGACGCATGGTAAATTTCAGAATACCCTTTGTGCACGCATACAGCGTTGGCGCTTCAAGGATTTCCTTCAGGTTTTTGGTTTGTTTCATCCTTGCTTCATGCACCACAAGTTCATTCAGCCAAACCACTCCCGATACCACCGCCAAACCCACCAGACCCATTGAAGAACTCAAATACCAGCAGCAACCAGGATTGGCGCTGGCGGCTTCAAAGATTTTTTTCTCGGATAAACGATGGTCGATCAGTGGTTTTGGCGAATTTAACCAGGTGCCTGTTCAGGGTGGAGCCGGGCCTGAGCTTGGCGATATTGAGCTGTACTACAGTGGGCTTTACCGTTTGGCAACCTTTTTTGGCTACCGTCTTTCCGACAAGGTGATTTGGAACTCGGAGTTCCAGATTGAGTTTTTACACGACGGACTCAATCAAGCCCATCACGAAATTGTGATTGAGGCATTTGTTGACTTTTTGCTGGCTGATTATTTCAAAGCCCGCGTAGGTTTTTACCCGCTAACCATAGGCTACGTAAACAACCACGATGAGCCGGTGATGTTTTATTCGGTAAACCGCTCAGAGGTTGAGCGCCTGATAGTTCCTTCCACATGGATTGAGTTGGGCGTGATGTTTTACGGTAACATTACCAAGGACCTCAGCTATGTGTTGGGTGTGTCGCAAGGACTCAATTCTGCGCAGTACCTGGGTGGCACATGGGTGCGTCAGGGCCGCGAAATTCGGGTGGATGTGCCCCAAGCAGTGTCTATCAACCCCCAATTGGTGTACAATGGAATCAAGAACGTAGCCTTGAGTGTATCGGGGTATTTCGGAGAATCCGGTCAGGGAAACACGGTGCTGATCAACAACATGGATCGCCCTGTGCGCGCGCCCATTTCGCTGGGCACTGCCTACGCCACCTGGGAGCACAAGCAATGGCGATTAACCGCGGTTGGAGCCTACGGAACCCTCGGCAACACCGACCGAATTTACGCGCAAACCGCACTGGAGCAGGATGCCGGCCAGGTGCTGGGCTCCGAAGTGTTCGGATATCTGTTTGAAGCCGGCTACGACCTCCTGCCACACCTTCGCAGGGAGCCACAGGAGGAAAAGAAAAACTGGCTGGTACACAACAAAAAAATGAAACTGCCACTGTTTCTGCGATACGAACGCCTCAATACGCACCAAAACGTGCACGCCTCCCTGCAGGACTCGACCGAGTGCAAAATGATCTCGATATCATCACGGCGGGGATTAATTTTATGCCGCGCGAAAACATCACCATCAAAGGAAATTACCAGTGGCGCTATAACCGTGCTTCTCTTTCGCCCCGCGCAGATGTAGTGGAATTTGGCATCGGCTTTATCTTCTAAGGCGAATTTCAATGCGCTTAACTGCCCAAAAACAGGCATATTTGTAGCCAGTTTCAAAGCCTCTCACATGTCACGCGTTACCACCCTCAACGAGTTTATCATTGAACGACAAAAAGACTTTCCCTATGCTTCGGGAGAGCTTTCAAGGTTGCTGAGCGCCATGCGTTTGGCGGCAAAGGTGGTAAATCGCGAGGTGAACAAAGCCGGCCTTACCGAGGATATTCTGGGAGCCAGCGGCACCGAAAATGTGCAGGGCGAATCTCAGCAAAAACTGGATGTGTACGCAAACATCCAGTTTATCCAGGCCATGAAAGCGCAAGGTGAGGTGTGCGGTATCGGTTCCGAAGAAAATGACGACTTCATTGCCTTTGACAACCCCTTGTGCAACAGCGGCCATTATGTGGTTTTAATGGATCCCCTCGACGGCTCCTCAAACATTGATGTAAACGTCTCCATCGGAACGCTGTTCTCTATTTACCGCAGGGTTTCACCCGTAGGAACGCCTGCTGTGCTCGAAGATTTCCTGCAACCCGGAAGCGCACAAGTTGCTGCAGGTTACGTAATCTACGGCTCCAGTACCATGCTTGTGTACACCACCGGCCACGGGGTGAACGGATTTACGCTCGACCCCTCCATCGGAGTGTTTTGTCTCTCACATCCCGATATGAAGTTTCCCGAAAACGGAAAAATCTACTCCGTGAATGAAGGCAATTACGGAGATTTCAATCCGGGTGTGCAGGCCTACATTGACTACTGCAAGGCCCACGACCCCGAAACCAAACGACCATATACCGCGCGCTACATCGGCTCGCTTGTGGCAGATTTTCACCGCAACCTGATCAAGGGCGGCATCTATATGTACCCGTCAACCACAACCAAACCCAAAGGTAAATTGCGCTTGCTTTACGAAAACAACCCGTTGGCCATGATTGCCGAACAGGCAGGCGGCAAGGCATCAACAGGCACAGGCCGCGTGCTGGATGTAAAGCCCGAAGAGCTTCATCAGCGTACGCCGCTTTACATCGGCTCTGCGGCTATGGTTGAAAAGCTGGAGGAAATGATTCGCGAATACCGAAAGTCCGAGCAGTTCTAGCATGGATGTTTCCCATCTGCTACAACGCTATCGGGAAGATGCTCGCACTGCGCAGTTGCTTCAATCGGTGCTGCAATCCGACGCCCGTGTTCATCTCAAAGGTCACGCAGGATCTTTCGCAGCGCTGCTGCTGCTGGCTGCCTTTCTGGAGCAAAAAAAGCATTGGGTAATTCTGCTCGAAGACAAAGAGCAGGCAGCCTATTTTCACAACGACCTCGAAGGTTTGCTGCAGCGTGAAGGAAGCGTACTTTTCTTTCCGGAATCTTCCAGGGCACCCTATACTCCCTCCCTCAACGACAACGCCCAAATTGCCATGCGCGCCGAGGTGCTCAATACCCTGGCCCGCGCGCGAAGCCCCCACCTGGTGGTGAGCTATCCTGAAGCCCTCGCCGAAAAGGTGGTCAACAAAAAGGCACTCAAAAGCAATACCTATCGCATCAAAAAAGGCGATAACTACAACCTTGAATTCCTCCATGAAGTAATGCACAGCCTGGGTTTTGAACTGCAGGAATATGTGTACGAACCCGGCCAGTACGCGGTGCGCGGCGGAATTGTGGATGTTTTTTCATTTGCCAATGAGTACCCTTATCGCATGGAGCTTTTTGGTGATGAGGTGGATTCCATCCGTATGTTCAACCCGGTAGATCAGCTCTCGGTGAAACAGGTAAACAGCTTTGAAGTAGTTCCCAACGTGAGCGCACATATCAGCGCTGAATCCTACGAGAGCCTGCTGGATTTTACCGAAGACATTGTGGTGGCTGTGCACGGAGCAGCCCTGGTAACCGAACGCGTGGAGCAGTTCTGCCAACGCGCCGCGCAGCAGTTCGAATCCATACAAAGTCCCTTGACGCACCAGCCCCCGGATGTGCTTTTTCTAACCGGGGCGCAGTTGCAAAATGCCCTCGAACCCTTACCTCTGATTGACTTTGGTTTACAAGGAGATGCTCAAAGCGACGAGGTGCTCAACGTGGGTGTTCGTCCGCAGCCGGGGTTCAGCAAGAATTTTGAAATGCTGGCCCAAAACCTGCGGGAAAACGAGGAAGGAAAACTGGTCAACCTTATTTTCAGCAACAACCCGCGGCAACACGATCGCCTCAAGCGCATTTTTGAAGATATTGAGCAGGCAGCGCATTTCACCCCTATACCACTTGCGCTACACGGAGGTTTTATTGACCCCGCCCAGCATATCGCAGCCTACACCGATCACCAGATTTTTGACCGCTACCACCGTTTCAGGCTCAAAGAGGGTTACCAGAAAAACAAACAAGCGCTTACCATCCGAGAGCTAAATAGCTTGCAACCGGGCGATTACGTAACCCACATTGACCATGGGGTGGGTGTGTTTTCGGGTCTTGAAAAAATCATGGTAAACGGCAAGGAACAGGAGGCCATCCGGCTCAAGTACCGCGACAACGATCTTCTCTACGTGAGCATTCACTCGCTTCATCGTATTTCGAAGTACGCGGGCAAAGACGGCTCAGTGCCCAAAGTGCACAAACTGGGCTCAGGAGCGTGGGCAAAGAGCAAGGCCAAAACCAAATCGCGCGTAAAGGAAATTGCCTACGACCTGATAAAACTCTACGCCAAACGAAAAGCTTCACAGGGTTTTGCCTTTTCGCCCGACAACTACCTGCAAACCGAACTGGAGGCATCTTTCATTTACGAAGACACCCCCGACCAGGTAAAGGCCACCCGCGATGTAAAGGCAGACATGGAGAGTCCGTCGCCCATGGATCGCCTGATTTGTGGCGATGTAGGCTTCGGAAAAACCGAAATCGCCATTCGCGCGGCATTCAAAGCCGTGTGCGATAGCAAGCAGGTAGCTGTGCTGGTACCTACCACCGTACTTTCGTTACAGCACTATAAAAACTTCAGTGAACGTTTGCGCGATTTTCCCTGTAAGGTTGACTACATCAACCGCTTCAAAAGTGCCAAAGCCCAAACCGAAACTTTAAAGAAACTCGCTGCGGGCGAGGTGGATATTCTCATTGGAACCCACAAGCTTGTGGGCAGCAGGGTGAAGTTTAAAGACCTCGGTTTGCTGGTGATTGACGAAGAGCAGAAATTCGGGGTAGGCGTTAAAGACAAGCTAAAAACCATGCGCGAGCACGTGGATACCCTTACCATGACAGCTACGCCCATTCCGCGTACGCTGCAGTTTTCCATGATGAAGGCACGCGACCTGAGTATCATCAGCACACCCCCGCCCAACCGGCACCCCGTCCTTACGGAGGTCAGGAGTTTTGCGGAGGAGTGGATTGCCCAAGCCATTCAGTACGAAGTGAGCAGGGGAGGGCAGGTGTTCTTCGTAAACAACAAAATTCAGAACATAGGCGAAGTAGCAGCCATGATTACGCGTATTTGCCCGGGTGTAAAGGTGGGTATCGGCCACGGTAGAATGGCTGGCGATGAGCTGGAGCAAATGATGCTCGACTTTATGGACGGCCTCTTTGATGTGCTCGTAGCCACCACTATTGTAGAATCGGGAATTGATATTCCCAATGCCAATACCATGATTATCATGGATGCGCACAAGTTCGGGTTGAGCGATTTGCACCAGTTGCGCGGACGCGTAGGCCGCTCAAGTAAAAAGGCATTTTGTTACCTTATTGCGCCTCCGGTGCAGCATCTGAATGACGAGGCCCGCAAGCGCCTGCAGGCCATTGAGCAGTTTTCCGATTTGGGCAGCGGTATCAACATTGCCATGCGCGATTTGGATATTCGCGGTGCCGGCGATTTGCTGGGTGCCGATCAAAGCGGCTTTATTTCGGATGTGGGATTTGACACCTACCAGAAGATATTGGATGAGGCCATCCAGGAGCTGAAGGAAACCGAGTTCAAAGACCTCTACCTCGGCGAGCCATCCGAACAGGTTACAAATGATTGCGCGCTGGAAACCGATTTCGAAATTCTCATCCCCGACGATTACATCGTGGATACCACAGAGCGCCTGCGTATTTACCGCGAGCTGGACGACTTATCCAACCGCGAAGATCTGCTGGCCTACCGAAGCAATATGGAAGACCGATTCGGGCGGATACCCAAGCCTACCGCCGACCTCTTCCGCGCTATTGAACTGCGCTGGATGGCGCAGCGCATAGGGTTTGAGAAACTCGTGCTCAAAGGGGGCAAGCTCATTGGGCATTTTGCCGCCGACGAAGACAGCCCTTATTTTCAGTCAGAAGCATTTTCGCAGGTGCTCAAGGTGGTGCAACACCAACCGCGCGATTACAAGATGTATGAGAAAAACGGCAAGTTGCGCTTGTCGTATCCCTCGGTTACTTCAATTGACGAGGCGATAAACGTCCTCAACCCGATGTTGCGGGTGCCACAGACTTCGTAAAGGATGCTGGTTGGCTTGTGGGTTTTGACAACGAGTTCCGAGGTTTTTGGGAGAAGCGATGGCGTGATGATTTACCCTTCCTTTGGTACGTAGATGTAGTTGACTACCGGAGTTTGTTTCGGCTGCCTCCGCGGAGAAGTTCGTCGAATCACAAAATGTGGATGCCGCACCACATTGGGATGGACCAGTCTCATTTTTTCGAGGGCCAGCCTTTTCTGCTCGTTCATTTCGTCAATTTGCCATTGATACACCCTGGGCTGAGGACCTTGTTTGCGATAAAGCCAGGCCAGTGCCACACCGGTAAGCGCTCCCCAAAGGTGACCTTCCCAACTTACTCGCTCCTGAAACGGGAAAACACCCCACACCATACTTCCGTACAAAAAGGCAACAACCAACGAAATGGCAATCATACGGTTGTCGCGGCGAAACATGCCGCTGAAAAAGATAAATGCCGCTAAGCCGTAAACCACACCACTGGCCCCGATGTGGTAATTCTGCCGCGCCGAAATCCATATAAACAGGCCGCTTAGCACGTAAATGAGCAACATGGTTCGAACCGCCAGCGAGGGATAGAAGAAAAACAGTGTAAAAGTAAGCACCAGCAGCGGAATGGAGTTGTTGAACAGGTGCTCTAATGATCCGTGTATCAATGGGTAAAAGGCAATGCCGCGCAGGCCTGTAACATCTCGGGGCAGCACACCAAAACGACTGAGGCGCAACTGAAACTCGCGGTCCACGAAGAAAATCAACGCCAGCACCATCACAATGACGAGGGCAATCATAAAGCTGCCAATCATTTTATTTCTCTGCCGTTGATCCATTCTCTGTCGCTTTTTTCGCAATGATGCCCTAAATTTACCCCAAACCACGCAATCATCATGAGATTCAGGTTACACAAGTACTTTCTGGCTGCGCTGCTTTTGTGCTATGGAAGCGCTGTAGCCCTTGCTGCCAGCCCCGCACATGAGCGTGGTGCTGAACCGCAATACCAACACCAAACCATGCAGGGTAGTTTCTCCATCTTTCATTTGCTGATGCTGGAGCGCATTCCTGCCGACACCCTGCAAGCTGCCACGCGTCGTGAGCATGTGGGAACAGAATCTACTTCATGCCCCGCTGCTTCTTGATGGTTTCGTAGGCCTCCTGCACTTTTTGAAACTTCTCAGTTGCAGCTTTGCGGTGCGCCTCACCGAGGTGACTCAACTTATCGGGATGGTATTTTACGGCCATGTTGCGGTAGGCTTTTTTCACCTCCGCATCGGCAGCACTGGATTCAATCTCAAGTATTTTATAGGCTGAATGCGGGTCCTGATAGAACATGGCCCGTATGGATGCAAAATCTTTCGGACTGATGCCCAGGTGAGCGGCAATCTGCTCAATGAGATTGGCCTCCTGCGACGACACGTTACCGTCGGCGCGTGCAATGCCAAAAAGGTAATGAAGCAACTGCAAACGAAGTGGGTGCTCCATGTTGTAGCGAATCTGCGCACACACCTCGAGTACCTGGATGTCTTTTTGAAGGATGTCGCGCAAAACCGGAAGCAAACGCTGCACTTCTGAATCGGGAAACTGCCGGCGCAAAAATGCCTTTACATACTCCAATTCTGAGCGCAGTACTTTGCCGTCGGCTTTCATCACCGCTGCCGACAACACCAGCAAACTCATGGTAAAATCGGATGCTGTGGTGCGGTGCCTGAACCCTTGTGTGCCCTGCCCACCGCGCACCACTTTTACCTGGGTTTCGTCCACCATCGAGCCGATGGCAAAGCCGAGCAGGGCCCCAATCGGCCCACCGATGGCCCAACCGAGCCCGCCTCCAATCCATTTGGCAAATTTGGCCATCTCAAGCTAAGGTGCTACCAGCTACCGCCGGCGCCCCCTCCGCCAAAACCACCGCCCCCAAATCCTCCGAAGCCGCCGCCACCTCCACCGCCAAAGCCACCTCCAAAGTGACCCCGACCGCTTGAGAAGTTGCCAAACGCTCCACCGTGCGTAGTGCGCGAGTTCAAAATCAACATCATGGCCGTCCAAAAGGCCACGTCGTTTACCATTGAGTATTTCCAGGCCGACGAAACCGGCCCAACCATGAAAAACAAAATCAGCAAAAAGGCAAAAATCAACCCTACTACCAGCGGGTCATCCCCTTTGGCCTGCCGGTAATCTTCTGCGTTGATTTCACCTTTGGCGAGTTTCATCAACACGTTCGTGGCCGCCTCAACTCCGCCGGCGTAATCATCGTTGCGAAAATGCGGGAGCATTTCCTGATCGACAATCCGGCGCGCAATGGCGTCGGGAATGGCTCCTTCCAGCCCGTAACCTACGGCAATAAAGGTTTTCCGCAATTTCGGACTTACCAGCACCACCACGCCGTTGTCGAACTCCTTCAGGCCCACGCCCCACGAATGCCCTATTACCGTGGCGTACTCCATGGGCTCCAGGCCACAAAGGTCGTTGGTGAGCACCACCACCATCTGGTTGCTGGTTTCGCGACTGAAAGTTACCAGTTGTTGCTCAAGAGCCGCAGCACGATCTTTGGGCAATACGCCTGCATAGTCATTCACCAGGCGATTCTGGGATTTGGGCAGACAATCATTGGCTAATACCGTTGCTGTGAAAAGCACTGCAAGGATCAACAGGCTATGTCGAAGAAAATTCATTTAGCTGTTTCCGAATGAAATGTCATCGCTGAGTTCGTTTTCACCGCCTTTGTCTTCGAAGGGAAAATGGGTGCTGAGTTGCTCTCCCGCCAGGTGCAGGGCTTCCACCAGTCCATCGGCATAGCGATTCTCCTTGAAGTGGGCTACCATGGTGTCGCGCACCTTATCCCAAAATCCCTGCGGAACCACTTTGTTGATTCCGGCATCGCCCAAAATGGCAAGCTGGTGGTCTTTTACAGCGATGTAAAACAGCACGCCGTTTCGCTGACGGGTTTCCTGCATGCCGAGTTCGTCAAAGATAAATGCGGCATGGTCGAGCACGTCTTCGCGGCAGTGGTTTTCGAGGTGCACCCGGATTTCGCCGGAAGTATTGCGCTCGGCTGCCTTAACGGCTTCTACCACGCGCTCTTTTTCTTCGGGGGTGAGGAAGTCGCGGATGTCCATCAGTCAAAGCTTACCTGGGGTGCAACTTCGGTTCCGGCGGCTGCTTCAAAATATCCTTTGCGCTCAAAGCCAAACCACGAAGCGTAAAATACCCTCGGAAACTTACGGATATAACCGTTGTAATCGCCTACGTTTTCATTAAAGCGGTTACGGGCCACCGTGATGCGATTCTCCGTACCCTCCAACTGCGCCTGAAGTTCCAGGAAGTTCTGGTTGGCTTTAAGTTCAGGATAGCGCTCTACGCTAACGAGCAACCTCGATAAAGCCGAGCTGAGTCCTGCCTGCGCCTCTTGAAAGCGCTCAATGGCTTGCGGAGTGAGATTGTCGGCGTTTACCTGCACCGAGGTGGCTTTGGCGCGGGCCTCAATGACTTGCGTGAGTGTTTCCTGCTCAAAATCGGCATAGCCTTTTACGGTATTCACCAGATTGGGAATCAGGTCGGCGCGCCGCTGGTACTGCGCCTCCACGTCGGCCCAGGCCTTGGCAATGGATTCATCTTTCTGTACCATGGCGTTGTAACCGCACGATTGCAGGGAGCCCACAAGGCCCACCAGTGCAAGGAGATAAAACAGTCGTTTCATGTGTATTATTGGGTTTGAATCATTTGGGTGCTGCGGTCAATAAACTTCTTGAGGGCCTCGCCTTTGAGCAGTCCGCCGGCCAGCATGGCAAGATCCACTACCTGTCGCGACAGCTCTTCTTTGCGGGCTTCGTCGCTCTCTTTCATGATGTCGGTAACAATGGGGTGGTTGGCGTTTACCACAAGGTTATACATCTCCGGAAAAGCCCCCATCAATCCGGCGCCGCCCAGCATTTGCTGTTCTTTCATGCGGCGCATAAACTCGCTTTGAGTTACCTGCACCGGCGCGTCTTTTTCGCTCAGATTCTGAAACACCACCATAAACTTTTCGGCGTTTACAACCTGCTCAAAAACAGGCTTGAGCGCGTCTTTTTCCTCGTCGGTGAGTTTGGAGGGTGCCTCGTCGTCTTTGCGAATGAGCTGGTCAATGCTGTCAGAATCAACGCGGGTAAACGACATATTGCTGTGTTTCTGCTCCAGTTTCGACACAAAATGCGGGGTAAGCGGGCTTTCCAATAGCATCACCTCGTAACCGCGGTCGCGGGCTGCTTCAATCGCCGCATACTGATCGTCGACGTTGGCAGCGTACAACACCACCAACTTGTTGTCTTTGTCGGTTTGGGTGGCTTTCAGATCGTTCTGAAGCTCTTCCAGTGTGCGGTACTTTCCGTCGGTGTTTTTGAAGAGCACAAACTTTTCGGCGCGCTCGTAAAACTTGTCGTCGCTAAGCATTCCGTACTCGATAAACACCTTGATATCTTCGAACTTGGCGGCAAAATCCTCGCGGTCTTTGCGAAACATTTCGGCCAGTTTATCAGCCACCTTCTTGGTGATGTGGTTGGAAATCTTTTTCACGTTGGCATCGCTCTGCAGGTATGATCGCGACACGTTTAGCGGGATGTCAGGGGAGTCAATCACACCGTGCAGCAGGGTGAGAAACTCAGGAACGATATTCTCCACATTGTCGGTGATAAACACCTGGTTGGAGTAGAGGTTGATTTTGTTCTTCTGCACCTCCACGTTGTTTTTCAAGCGCGGGAAGTAGAGAATCCCCGTGAGGTTAAATGGAAAATCTACGTTCAGGTGAATGTGAAACAGCGGCTGGTCGAATGAAAGCGGGTAGAGCTCGCGGTAAAATTTCTGGTAGTTCTCGTCGCTCAGGTCGGCGGGTTTGCGCGTCCAGGCAGGTTGGGTATTGTTGATTTGATTGGGAACCTCAACCGACTTGTATTTCGTTTTCCCTTCGTCGTCCTTGCCGTCTTCTTCCTGCTCGGTGCGCGTTCCGAAAATCACGGGTACCGGCAGAAATTTGCAGTATTTATTGAGGATTTCGCTGAGGCGGCCTTCGCTCAGGAACTCCTCCGAATCTTCCGCAATGTGGAGCACCACGTCGGTTCCCTTGGTTTTCTTGGTGGCCGATTCCATGGTAAAGTTGGGGCTACCGTCGCAGGTCCAAACCACCGCTTCGGAGTTGGGCTTTTGAGATCGGGTGATGATTTCAACTTTCGATGCTACCATAAAGGCCGAATAAAACCCGAGCCCGAAGTGCCCGATGATGCCCTCACTTTTGTCTTTGTATTTGTTCACGAACTCTTCGGCACCGCTGAAGGCTATCTGGTTGATGTACTTGTCAATTTCTTCGGCTGTCATACCGATTCCGTAGTCGCGTACGGTAATGGTTTTGGCCTTTTCATCGAGCAGCACCTCTACTTTGAGCTTGTCGAGGTTGCCCTTCATTTCGCCCAGATTGCTCAGTGTTTTAAGCTTCTGAGAGGCATCTACAGCGTTGGATACCAGCTCACGAAGAAAAATTTCATGGTCGGAATAGAGGAATTTCTTGATAATCGGAAAGATGTTTTCCGTTTGAACATTGATGCTTCCTTTCACAGTTTCCATGGTGTATTGAATTTTGTTTAAAATGGCTTCGGTGCGCTTGTCAATTGTTGTTCCAAGGGGCAAAATGCTGACAAATTGGCTATGCGTGGTGGAAAATTGTCACGTTGCGACTTTTCCCTGCGCGGATGACATTGCGCAATCAAGCAAAAAGCATTACCTTCGTTCAAATGAGAAATAATATTATCGAATGAAGAGCGAGTCCGCAAAATCCCGAGCTGAAAAGCGCTACAGCAGGCTAGCCAGAATACTGGGCAGCAGTGCGCGGAAGAGTAAAATTGACAACTCATTCGATTTTATTGCCATTGCTCAGCGCGGGGTAAAAGCCGATGCCATTCACAACTTCCGCACGCATTTTAACATTCCGCGCGACAAGGCCGCGACTTTTTTGAACGTTTCCGAACCTACGATTTACCGATGGGTTCGCGACAATCGCACCATGGACCGCAACCACGCCGTGCAACTAATGGAGCTGACAGACCTATTTCTTTTTGGTATTGATGCCTTTGGCAGTGCTGAGTCTTTTTTCAGTTGGCTGGAACTTCCGAATCAGGCACTAGGGGGCATGATGCCGGAGGAGCTTCTGGAAATCCCCGGCGGTATTGCAAGGGTACGGGAGCTTATTGGCCGAATTGAATACGGAGTGTACAGCTAAGATGCGTGTTTACCGGATTGTACAGGCCCGACACGCGGGCGGCCTGAGTGGAATGGGCGCAGCGCAGTATCCCGGTCGCTGGAACAAAAAAGGAACACCTGTTCTTTACACCGGCACCACGATTGAAATCGCCCTGTTGGAGGTGGTGGTCAATCTACCACCGATGCTTCATCCGTCTTTGGAGCTCGTTACCCTCAAAATTCCCGACGACTCTATAGGTGCTATGGGAATCAAAGGCCTACCCAAACATTGGCACCGCTATCCCGCGCCGACCGAACTGGCTGAATTGGGTCAACATTGGGTGGATGAGGGAAAATACCTCGCCTTGCAGGTGCCCAGCAGTGTGGTGTATAGTGCGGTAAATATCGTGCTCAACTGTCGCCATCCGCGTTTTGCAGAAGTGGGAATGGAATCGCGCAAACCTTTTCCGCTGGATCCGAGGCTGCTCAAAACGTGATAGTCCATCAGAAAATCCAGTAATATTGCAACATGGAACAAGCCCTGATTCGAAAAGGAGTACCCCGCGATTTACCGGCCACCCTCGATTTGATTCGCGAATTGGCGGTGTACGAAAAAGCCCCCGAGGCGGTGATAACCACGGTGGAGAGCATGGAAAAGGACGGCTTTGGACCGGATAAGGTGTTTGACCTCTGGGTGTGTGAGCTCCGCGGCGAAATATTAGGCATTGCCCTATGCTATGTGCGCTACAGCACGTGGAAGGGGCGATGTATGTACCTCGAAGACCTCGTGGTGCGCGAGGCACATCGCGGTAAAGGTTATGGTGCCTTGTTGTTTGAGGAAGTGATGCGCGAAACCCGCAGAAGGGGCTATGCACAAATGCAGTGGCAGGTTCTCGACTGGAATGAACCCGCACTCAATTTTTACCGGAAATACGGTGCCACGCTCGATGGTGAATGGATAAACGGAATACTGACCCAACAAGACATCGAAGGTGCAGGTTTTTAAATTCGGTGGTGCCTCGGTAAAAGACGCTGAAGCCGTACGCAACGTGCTGCGCGTGCTGCAATCGCAACCTGCAGACAAGCTCGTGATTGTGGTTTCGGCCATGGGCAAAACGACCAATGCGCTGGAAAAAGTGTGGAACTTTCGGGAAGAAGGCAAAACCGAAGATGCCCTCGCACAAATGGAGGAATCGGTGGAGTTTCACAATGATATTGCTGCGGAGCTTTTTCCTGGCGACGACTCCGTACACGAGCGTGTGGCGCGCATCTGGTCGGAGCTTCGCGAGCGCGTTCAAACCCGCCCTGCAGAAAACCGCGACTTTTCATACGACCAGATTGTATCAAACGGCGAGCTCGTAAGCACCACCATCGTGAGTGCGTGGCTCAACCTTCAGGGTTTTGGCAACACCTGGCTGGACGCCCGCAAACTCATCTGCACCGATTCGGTGTATCGCGAGGCGGGTGTAAACTGGAACAACAGCACGCAGGCAATTAACCACGCGTGGACCCACGTGCAGCCTCACCCCAACGGCAAAGTGGCCGTTACACAAGGTTTTATCGGTTGCGACTCGCACGGCTACACCACCACGCTGGGCCGCGAAGGCTCGGACTACACAGCGGCTATTCTGGCCTTTGCGCTCCAGGCCGATAGCGTTACCATCTGGAAAGACGTGCCCGGAATGCTCAACGCCGATCCCAAGTTTTTTGAAAACACCCAACGACTAGCGCGTATTTCTTACAAAGAGGCTATTGAGCTGAGCTACTACGGCGCGTCGGTCATTCACCCCAAAACCATCAAGCCGCTGCAAAATGCCGATATTCTGTTGTATGTGCGTTCATTTCTGGAGCCCACTTCTCCGGGAACCGAAATCCAGTCAACCACAACAGATGATGCGCTGATTCCGTCCTACATTTTCAAAGACGATCAGGTACTGATTTCCATATCACCCCGCGACTTCTCGTTTATCGTGGAGGAAAACCTGTCGCACCTTTTTGGATTGCTGGCCCGCGAGCGCATTCGGGTAAACCTGATGCAGAACTCGGCTTTGAGTTTTTCGGTGTGCGCCAACCGCGACCCGCACAGGATTCAGCGACTGCTTTCGGCACTAGAGCACGATTACATGGTGCGCTACAACGAGCCCGTTACGCTCATCACCATACGGCATTATACGGAGCCGGTAATTCGCGAACTGCTGGCCGGCAAGGAAATACTCGTAGAGCAACGAAGCCGGAGTACGGCCCGTTATGTGGTTCGCAACTAAGTTCTTGCTGCTTTATTTCAGCGTAATCACCGTGCGGAAGGAGTTGTCGCCGTCAAGGGCAAGGATGTAGCTTCCGCGTGCCAGGTTTCCGGTTTGCAGCATGATTCGGTCGCCCTGAAGCTGATCTTCCATCACGGTTTGTCCGTTCATGTTAACAAGGCGCAGCATGTAGATTCCCGGGGTGGTGAGCTCCACCTGTACCATGCTTGTGGCGGGATTGGGAAACACGTTCACGTCTGTTTTGTCAAGCTCTTCTACGGACACCCCTGAACAAGCTTCTTTGAGACTATCAAACCAAAACAGGATACCGAAAAGTGAAGGCTGGGCACAGGCGTTGTGATCGAGTGCTCCGCCATCCATAAGCTCTACGTCCTGCGCGCCATTTGCAATCATCACAGCGTGGGTAAACAGGCTGTTTTCATGAAACACCTGCTGATCCTCCGTGCAGTAGTACAGGCGCATGGGGTGCTGCGGCGCCCAATCGTAGCGGTCGTTGTCTTCGAGAGCTACACGCATCGGGTGGGCGGGGTCGTTGATAAAGGCTTCCAGCTCGTCGGGCTGAATAATCAGGCTGGGAACATCGGGCATTTCAGCCGCAATTTGTCCGCCGGTAAATTCTCCGTTAAACATGGGAGGCAGCACTTCGTCATAGGGCGACAGCAAAAAATCAGACGGCTCGTTAAAGAGGTTGCCATACGCGTGCTGATAGCTGAAAATCACATAGGGCAAATATTCAGGAGATGCATAAGGCTCCGGAGATGCCATCGGGGTAGCTTGGATGTCGCTCAGGTCATAAGGCCCTGATGCGGGAGCCGAAGCCGTGACAGTAAATTCATCGCTGAGGTTGGTTTCCATCTCATACACGGTGGCCATGGCGGCATGTCCGCCCTGAGAGTAACCGGTGATAAAAAGCTGACCATTCAGGGCTATATTCTCCGCTTCGCAGTACTCTCTTGCCGCACGGATAAAGTCAATATTGGCGCTGGCTTCGGTATCTGCGTGCACGTAGGGATGCATCCCGGGAGAATCGCCGAGGCCAATGTAATCAGGCAACAAGCCTAGAAAACCGTATGCCCCCATAAAACGGCCCACCAACGCCTCGCCACTATTGTAGCTGGGCACATCGGTTTTGAGGTACACTGTGCCGTGGTTGTATACTGATATGGGAAAATCGCAGCCGGGTAGGTCGGGAACAAACATGGCTCCCGAGGCGATGGTTGGTTCGCCGTGGGCATCGGTGGTGTTGTAGATCACCTTGTACATGTTCACACCATTCTGGGCGCCAAATACGCCCTGGAGGGTGAGTTGGCTGGCTGTCCAGGAAAACATGAGTTCTGTGCTCACAAGGTGTTGCGCCTGTGCGCATAGGGACGTTATCATGCCGAAGGCAAGGAGGGTAAAGTTTCTTCGCATCATCTTTGGTGGTTAACAGGTTTTACTTCTGCGCCTGAAAGTACTGCAAAATTTTTTGCCCGAGAAATGCCGACAGTTTGAAGTGCGATTCGTGCGTCCAGCCAGCCACATGGGGTGAGAGTATGACATTCTCAAATTGAATAAGTTGAGTCCAATTCTCCTGCTGAATTCCGGTCTGCACCTTTTCAAAAGAGCTTCCTTCGTATTCAAGCACATCCAGGCATGCTCCACCCACTTTACCCGATTGCAGAGCGCGCACCAAAGCAGCGGTTTCCACCACCTTGCCGCGTGCGGTGTTGATGATGATGACCCCATCTTTGCAGCGTTGGGCAAAGGCATGGTTGAAGTAGTAATGAGTCTCCTCCGTAAGCGGAACATGAAAGCTGATCACGTCTGCGCGCTGCTGCAAGACTTCAAGGGGCACGGCGTCAATGCCGGGGGGCAATTCGCGGCGGTATTTGTCGTAAGCGATGATACCGCAGCCAAAGCCTTGCAGTTTTTCGGCGAAGGCGCTGCCCATTTGCCCGCATCCGATGATGCCCACGGTGAGGCTTCGCAGCTCGGTTCCCCGGTTTTCGGCGCGTCGCCAAACGCCCTGTCGCACTTCCATGTCGGCGCGTTTAAGGTGATTCAACAGCATCAGCAGCATTCCGGTAGCATGCTCGCCCACGGCGTCGCGGTTGGCTTCGGGTGCGCTGAAGACCGCCACATCTCTGCTCCGCGCGTGGTCCACATCAATGTTTTCGAGACCGGCACCTGCCCGGGCAATGAATTTCAGATCGGGAGCGCTGTTGAGCAGCTCTTTGTTGATGGGAATGCGGCTTCGAATCACCAGGCCGTGTACACCTGCGAGCTGCTGCATGATTTCCGAAGCCGTGCCGCTAGTATTGTGTGCACAGTGAAATCCCGCACCGGTGAGCATTTGCTCCAGTTCCGGGTGTACAGTATCAAGAAAGAGAATGTTCATGCCAGATTAAAGAATTGCCGCGCAATCATAAAGTAGATGGCCAAACCAATAATATCGTTGCTCGTAGTGATAAACGGACCTGTGGCTACAGCGGGGTCAATTTTAAAGCGATTGAGCATGAGCGGCACAAAGGTTCCGAAGAGTGCGGCGAAAATAATCACCGAAAAAAGAGCCAAACCTACGGTGAAGCCCAGCCGCATCGAATCTTCAAACACAATGTTGTAGGTCAATACGATACTGGCACAAATGGCTCCACTCACAATGGCAACAACCAACTCTTTGAGCAAACGCGGCAGCAGTTTCTGCATGTCGATGGAGCTATTGGCCAGCCCCTGCACCACAATGGCCGACGATTGAACCCCTACGTTTCCACCCATGGCCGCAATCAGGGGCATAAACAGGGCGAGCTGGGTAATTTTGGCAATTTCAGCTTCGTACACGCTGATGACATTGGCCACGAGGAGCCCTCCCATCAGACCGATCACCAACCAGGGTAGGCGAGCACGGGTTACTTCAAGGATGGTATCGCTTACGTCCACCTTATCCGAAAGACCTGATGCCATTTGGTAATCGCGTTCGGCCTCTTCTTTCATGATATCTACCACGTCGTCAATGGTGATTCGACCCAGTAGTCGTCCGGCTTCGTCCACCACGGGTAGGGCCACGAGGTCGTATTTTTCCATGATTTTGGCGGCTTCCTCAGCGCTTTCCTGGGCGCGGATAAAGATGGGGGCCTCTTTGGTGGCCACATCCTTAAAGGTAGCCCGCACCGAACTTGGGTTAAACACCATCTGCTTGAGAGATAGGGTTCCGATAAGTTTTTCCTGCTCGTTTACCACGTAGATGGTGTACACTTCATTGACCTCTTCGGCCTGTTTGCGCATTTCGCGGATACCCTGTGCGATGGTCCAGTCTTCGTGCACCATGACCAGCTCTTTGGCCATGATACCCCCGGCAGAGTCTTCGGGGTAACGCATCAATTGGCGGATATCGTCGGCCTGCTCGTCATCTTCCAGAAGGCTCATCACCTCCTGCTGCTGTTTTTCGGGCAGTTCGGAGATAAGGTCGGCAGCGTCGTCGGAGTCAATCTCGTCGATAATCTGGCGGGCGATTTCCTCGGAGCTCAGGCTGCTCAGAACGGCCTCGCGCCAGTCTTCATCCAGCTCCAGAAATACATCGGCGCGTTTTTCCCGGGCCACCAGTTCAAAGAAATCGCGCGCGTGTTCATCGCGGAACTGCTGCATGATTTCGGCCACATCAGCAGGGTGCAAATCGGCAATAAGCGCAGCCACGGCCACTTTGTTGCCGTTGTCGAGATGGTTCTGGATTTCCTCGATAAACGCTTTAGTCAGTTCGAACTGCATGTTGCCCTATTCACGTGCTTTGTGCGGAGGCCAAATGTACAAAAAGGAAAGGTTGGGGGTGGGGGATTGAGGCTGCACTGAGTGCTTAAGACCTTTGTACATGATAATCGGAGGGGCCGTGGCGAATGGCTTAAGTCAAAACACTGTTAGCCTGATCTATGTGCGGTTTCTGGCTCATGCGTAATGCTACTTTGAAGTGCGCCCAGCAAGGCAAATGCATATTCAATGTCAACATCTAATTTCCTCGCACATTCTTTTGAAATGGCCGATTTGGATGCATCTTCCAGATGTGTTTCCAGTATTGCCAACACTGGGTTGGAGAAAGGTTCGGAATTTTTAGCGTACAATCTGTAATTCATAACAGGCTTGTGCTGGATGGGACTCAAAAGAATACTGTTCACCACCAAGCACAAAGGCTGCATCACCCCTTTGCGAGGGCTTGTTTGCGGGTAGAAACGAGGCTTATAAAAGTGTAACTCCTTTTGGGATTCGTCGCCCACAGCCACACTCATCACCCAAGATTGTTAACCCGCCGCGCTGCTGTGCGCTTTTACCTTGGTGCCCACCATCTCAACGGCGGTTTCCTCGATGGCTTGCTGGTCATAACCGCATTCGTGGTAGAGTTCAGACTGGGAGCCGTGCTCAATGTAGCGGTCGGGAATTCCGAGGCGTTTTACCTCTGCCTGGTAGCCGTGATCGGCCATAAACTCCAGTACCGCACTACCCACACCGCCCTGAATGCAACCGTCTTCTACCGTAATAACCTTGTTGAACTTTGAGAAAACCTCGTGCAGCATCACCTCGTCCAGGGGCTTGGCAAAACGCAGGTCGTAGTGGGCAGCCGAGATACCTTTTGCTTCCAGTGCTTCGGCAGCTTTGAGCGCCTCATTGCCAATGGGGCCAATGGTGAGAATGGCAATATCTTCGCCGTTTCGCACCTTGCGTCCGGTTCCGATTTTGATCTTCTTAAAAGGCGTTTTCCAGTCGGTCATCACGCCCTCACCCCGCGGATAGCGAATGGAGAAAGGCCCCATATTCTCTTGCTGAGCGGTGAACATCAGGTTGCGCAGTTCGGATTCGTTCATCGGAGAGGATACGATCATATTCGGAATGCACCGAAAATAGGCCATGTCGTACACCCCATGATGCGTGGGCCCGTCGGCACCTACCAAGCCACCACGGTCAAGGCAAAAGACTACGTTCAGGTTTTGGATAGCCACGTCATGCACTACCTGGTCGTATGCGCGCTGCATAAACGACGAGTAGATGTTGCAAAAGGGCACCATGCCCTGCGTAGCCATTCCGGCGGAGAAGGTTACTGCGTGCTGTTCGGCAATACCCACGTCAAAAGCGCGGTCGGGCATGGCCTCCATCATGATTTTCAGCGAGCAACCCGTAGGCATGGCGGGGGTTACTCCCACAATTTTGTCGTTTTGTTCTGCCAGCTCAACCAAAGTGTATCCAAATACATCCTGGTACTTTGGAGGCTTGGGACTTTTAGGAACCACCTTGATGATTTCACCGGTGTCCTTGTTAAAAAGGCCCGGAGCGTGCCAGGTGGTGGGACTGCCCTCTTCGGCGGGTTTGTAGCCCTTGCCTTTTTTGGTAACGCAGTGCAGGATTTTAGGTCCGGGAATGTCTTTCAGGTCTTCGAGTACTTTGGCGAGGTGCACCACATCGTGGCCATCAACCGGGCCAAAGTAGCGGAAGTTGAGTGATTCAAAAAAGTTACTCTGCTTCAGAAGGGCCGTTTTAACCGCGTTCTCCACCTTTTGCACAATGCTTTGCGCGTTGGGGCCAAAGCTGCTGATTTTTCCAAGCAGGTTCCATACTTCATCCTTTACCTTGTTGTAGGTGTGGGAGGTGGTGATGTCGGTGAGGTATTCTTTCAAAGCACCCACATTGGGGTCAATGCTCATGCAGTTGTCATTGAGGATCACCAGCAGGTTGGAGTCCATTGCGCCACCGTGGTTCAGACCTTCAAAGGCCAGTCCGGCAGTCATGGCCCCATCGCCGATTACGGCCACGTGCTGGCGGGGATCGTTTTTGAGTTTGTTTGCCACGGCCATCCCGAGCGCCCCTGAGATGGAGGTGGAGCTGTGTCCCACGCCAAATGTATCGTACTCACTTTCTGTGCGTTTCGGGAAACCACTGATCCCTTTGTAAATACGGTTGGTGTGGAACACTTTTCTTCGGCCGGTGAGGATTTTGTGCCCGTACGCCTGGTGGCCCACGTCCCACACAATCTGGTCTTCGGGGGTATTGAATACGTAGTGGAGGGCCACGGTAAGTTCTACCACACCGAGGCTTGCGCCAAAGTGACCGCCCTTTACAGACACTACATCGATGATAAAATCACGTAGTTCCTTACTGATCTCTGGTAGGTCTTCAACGTCGAATTTTTGTCGCAGGTCCTGCGGAAACTCAATTTGTGAGAGGTGCTTTCCTGCTTTGATTTCTTCCATGGTAGGCGCTTTGGAATAAAAAACAAAAGTACCATTTTATTGTTCGTGGCGCTTGATCATTGGGGATGTGGTTGAGCTTCCTTACCTGGTTAATGCGAGCTGAGGTTTCTTCACTTCAGGTTCAACTCACAAGCTTTGCATCGTGAATGATCGGCTTTTGGCCGGGTTGGTGGACCCATCCCCGGCCCTTCCCTCGCGAGGGAAGGGTGCGCGAATGACATTATTAGATTATCACATTTCCGTTTCGCGGACGAAATCCTGTCCGAGGAAATAAAGTTCTTAAAGTACCAAAAATGAATTC
>REDV01000109.1 GCA_007695365.1 Cryomorphaceae bacterium
AGCACTGGATGGCGTAATACCACTCCGCGTTCTCGGGAAACCAAACAGGTTGTGCCTGGGTGTTGAAACTTACAGCTACCAAAAGTGGTAACACAAAAACTTTGATGGATTTAAACATAGTGAGTTGGTTTTAGTGTTTTACAATTCTCTGTGAATAGCGGCTTTTGCCGTTGCTGACCTGCAACACGTACATGCCGGTTTGCAGTGAGGTAAGGGATAGTTGCATGGTGGTTGAGCCCCGCGATGACTCCTGTAAAACGAGGGCACCGGTGAGGTCAAAAACGTGAAGGCTCCACACTTCATGAGCGGGTTCTTCGGGCATTTCAAACCAAACATAGTCTGCAGCAGGATTGGGGAAAACTTTCAATTCAGAACCCCTGGTGTGCTCTTCCACGCTCACCGGCTCCGGCAACAGCCGCACCAACCCCCACTGGTCGTGGCCATCGTAGCGCGAAAAACGCCCGCCGACCATCAGCCCGCCGTTCTCCAGGTGCACTATGCGGTTAACCGCAGGAACGTTGATAATCGGGTTACTTCCGTTTTGCCAGTTGGCAGTATCGGCTCCCTGGCGGTGGAAAACATTTTGAACAAGCGACCCGTCTTGATTGAGCTTGGCGATATTGCCGCGTGGCTGACCATCTACAGTACGAAACCTACCGCCAATGATCAGTGATCCATCTGGTTCAAAAGCTATGGTAAAAATTGAACCAGGATAATGCTCACCGTCATTGATGTTATAATAAGCCAATTCACCGACCTGAAAGGTGGAATCTATAGAACCGTCAGCAAGCAACCGCAAATGCTTTAACCCGAGCAGCGAGTAGGCAAATCCGGGTTCAATCCGGCTGATATACAGCCTGTTTTGATCATCTATCGCTCCGTGCAGCTTTTGAGGGTGCGATCCTCTAATAATACGCACACTCCACGTATAGTCAGGGAATGGCGACTGAAAAGTGGTATCCACGCTAAAGTCTGTGTTCAACCGGGCAATATTGGGCGATTCAAATCCTTCAATAAAATTGAACTCACCCGTAACCATCCATTTACCATCCAATGTAGGGTATAAATCGATAAGGTTTGTATGGAAAGGTTCCTCGCATTTGAGCGGCTCAAAAGTAAGGTCCGGGCTACCATCGGGATGTACTCGTACCAGTTGGCGGCGATCTTCGAGGTTATTGGTATCCGGGCTAAAGCGGCCAGCCACCAATATTCTGTTGTCTTCCAGTATCTGGTACATATTAACATGCGGGGTTGGCGGAGCACTGGGTATGTATGGTACATAGCTTAAATCAAAAAAAGGTGCGGAAGGTGGAATACCATTGGCATCGACTGGCACCAAGGTGTTGGGTATCCGATAAAGATACCCCTCCTGATAGAATAGCATTAAAGAAACTGAGATCGGGTCACCTGGAATAGCAAATGACTCGTCAATAGAACCGTCGTTGAAAAATCGCACCCCTTTTTTGATACTGTATGGCGCATTAAACTGAAACCCCCCCGTTATGGTGTATCGGCCGTCGGCATGAACAAGAATCGAATTTGCACTTGACCCACTTGAACCTCCAATTACATTCGGAGGAGTAAAACCAGGATCATAGAAGTAGTCCATGGTTTGTCCGGTAGTTGTTGCCGCAGAAACTGACCATATCCAAATCAGCAAAAAGTGACGGCACATTATTTTAAAGGTCAATTCCATAGTAGTCGCAAGATATACAAAACTCCCCGGAAACAGAACCTGTTCCGGGGAGCATTATTTAATCATTATTGAATCACTACCTTGCCCGAATGTACTTTGCGTTCGCCTTCATACACATCGTAAACATAAATACCGGGGGTTACTTTTCGGGTGTCCCAAAGTTGTTGTCCCTCCCGTGCTTTGCCTAAATCGAAAGTTTGAACAACAGCGCCGTTTTGATTAAAAACCCTGAGCAATCGCTGTGGTGCATTTTCGCGGAAAAACGAATAACTAAACGTCAGGTAATCTTTGGCCGGGTTGGGGAAGGCGCTTACTTTATCCAGGTCGGAAAGCAATTCTTCCAACGGGGGTAAAGGCTTCTTGTTTCCGGCAGACATGCTTTTTGGTAAAGCGGGGCCAGGGAGACAATGCTGGTAGAAAAAGCACAATGCCTTGCGCGCACGCAAAGCGCCCATGCCGCCATCCGCATCGAGTGCTATGGACTCCAGTTGCGCCAGTTCAACAGAATCGAGCGAGGCAATATTCCGATCATTTCGGTAGGCATCATCCAATAGGTTGAAAAACGCCTGCATAGCTTTCCATTCATCTTTCTGGCTATCGGATAACTTGTAGTTATGCGGAATGGAATCGATAATGTTCAGGGCAGCCGTATTTTCTCCAGTACGCAACAATCGGCCCGCCAGGTTGTACTTGCCGGTGGGTGAATCCATTTGCCCCAGGTAGTACAACAAGCTGTCGTTATGTATTCCGTTCAACGTGTCACTGGTGTACAACTGAATAATAAAGTTGTAGTTTCTGCTCATCACAACCACCCAAAGTCACCCACAACTTTAGCTACCTCACCACCACCTTCGCCCTTACTGCGCTCTCTCCCCTGCGGGCCTCTATAATGTACAGTCCCGGCGGGTGTGGCAGCCTCAGCGGCTCATGGCTGCTGTATTGCGTGTGGCGCTGCACCAATTGGCCCACCGAATTGTACACGCTTACCTCTGCGTGAAAGGCAAAGGCCGGCGGCAAATCAAGCCAAACGTGTTGGGTGGTGGGGT
>REDV01000110.1 GCA_007695365.1 Cryomorphaceae bacterium
TAATCTCTCCGCCATTTTCACCGGCGGTCGCATCGATAGAAGCCGTTGAACTGCTGCCGCTCCAGCCGTTGGGCAAAGTCCAGGTGAAGGAAGTAGCTCCAGGAACTTCTGCAACCGAAAAAGTAGCGTCGTCGCCGTCGCAGAAAGTGATATCACCGCTGATCGCTCCGGGCTGTGCGGGCGCGCTATTCACAGTTACGTTGAGCGTTTGTGCAGTTGACGACCCGCAATTGTTGTTGGCGGTAACGGTAATTGCTCCGCCATTTTCTCCGGCAGATGCGTTGATAGAAGCCGTTGAACTGCTGCCGCTCCAGCCGTTGGGCAAGGTCCAGGTGTAGGAGGTGGCCCCGGGAACTGCAGCTACAGAAAAAGTAGCGTCGTCGCCGTTGCAAAGGGTAATGTCGCCGCTGATGGTTCCGGGTTGTGCGGGTGCTTCGGTGCATCCGGCACTTTCGAGTGCGCCGAAAAAAGCGTCGCTGGCTCCTCCACCATAGCCGGGTTGGTGGGCTCCGGGGGAGGAAAACACATTGGTTGAGCCGGTGAATCCGGTCATGTAAACGCCGTCGTTATTGGCATGGCAACCATTAGCGATGTCGTTGCCGCTGCCGCCGAAGTAGCTACCCCAAAGAACCGCTCCATCTGCGTCGAATTGCGCGAGATAAGCATCGTTGGTGCCGCCACCATTTTCAGTTTGCGTGGCATCATCGGAGGCGATGCCATCGGTAGATGACGTTCCGCCGACGATGTAAACTTTGTTGTCTCCTGAAACCGCGCAACCGAAGGCGTCGTCATTTCCGCCGCCTCCGAAATAGGTACCCCAGGTTCTGTTTCCGGTATTGTTCATTTTGGCGATAAATCCGTCGCTGCCCCCACCCCCGAAAAACTGCTGATGCGATCCGGGTGAGGCAATGTTTACGGGTGATTGGGTGAGTCCTGCAATGTAAATATTGCCCGAGGCGTCGGTATCACAAGCGCGAATCCAGGTCCAGCCCGACGTGCCGCTGTAATAGGTACCCCATTGTTGTTCGCCGTCGGTGTTGAATTCGGTCAGAAAACCGCTGAACTGGCCGCCTGCTATATTGGGCTGATAGGTGCCCGCTGTAGCCATGTTTGAAGAGGACGAAGTGTATCCGCCAAAATAGATATTGTCGTTGGCGTTCACGGCGATGGCCAACGCCACGTCTTGTCCGCTGCCGCCAAAGTAGGTACCCCATTGGCGAACTCCACCTGGACTGAATTTAACCAGAAAGGCATCATCCGAACCAACTCTGAATTGCTGGTGACTTCCGGGTGTTCCAATAGCGTTGTTGGAAAGCGAACGACCTGTGAGATACACATTGTTATTGCTGTCTGTTGCACAGGCAGATCCCCTGTCGTGACCGGTTCCGCCATAAAACGTACCCCACTGCCGCACGCCATTGGTGTTGAATTTAGCAAGGTAAGCATCGTAGTTGCCGTTACCACCGGAGAATGGTTGGTGGGCGCCATCAGAACCTATCATGGCCGTGGAATTGGTGGCTCCGCACAAAAAGACATTGCCCAGATTGTCGGTGGCACAACCGTTTCCTTCATCCCAACCAGACCATCCGTAGTAAGTAGCCCATTGCCTTGCGCCGGAGGAGTTGAACTTTACTAAAAATGCATCATAAGCTCCACCAAGTGCAAAACTTAAAAAACTTCCGGACGTGGCAATTGATGTGGTGGAGTTGGTTCGTCCCGACATGTACAGATTTCCATTGCCATCGGAAGTGCATGCCTGCCCTTCGTCCGCTCCGGTTCCGCCATAAAATGTTGACCACAGTGAAGTAGGTGGGTCGATTCGCATGGGCAGGCCGGGTTCAAATCCGTCAATATCAAAGCGGACAATAGTGCTGTTTTCAGATTGATCGATAACCCATCGGGCATCAAGCATCTTTTTGTTTTGAAAAACAGCAAGTTTTCCCTCTCGAATTTCGCCAAAAGGGGTTTGCATAATCAGGTTTCCTTCGTTGTCGGCACTTACATCTGCCCCGGTAACTTCAAACGCGATTTGGGTGTAATCTTCCGCTCTTTCCAACAACCAGTCGCTTTCGAGAGTGCCTTGCTTACTGAAGAGCAACAAGTCAATTCCCGGCCACACATTGCGGTAACGGACATCTTCGTATTTCTTTACCATCAATGCGGGCTCGTTACCCAAAGGCACGTTGTAGTAATTGTTATAACCTGCCAGGGCCTTGCCCGGAACTACCTCTGCGTATTCATTGGTATTAATCCAATTCAGGTCTACACGATAGATGCTAAAATCCGGAGGTGTTTGTTCATCCGGGTTGAGTTCATTTTGCGAGAGATTCTCCTGTTCTTCAAAAGAAACAATCTGGTAGCTGATTCCATTTTTTCGCAGGTGAAAATTCAAACCATGGGTTACGCCGCTAAAAAGCACATCAGGTCGGGCTTGCCAGTTCTGGTCGCGCACCTGGCCACCGTTTTCTTCAAAGCTCAGTTTATTGGTTGTAGCGTTGATTGATTCCAAATGGTTCAATAAGGTTTCATTGCTGTTCAATGAAAAGTCTTGTGCCGCTGTGTTGAGGGCAGTTAAAAAGATCAAGGTGCAGAAAGCGAAGCGCATGGGTTTGGTATTGGGGTATATAATCGATTGCAAGGATAGGTATTGCGGCTTTTGAAACCGGAGGGGACTTTTCGGTGTGTAGCTGTTGGGTGACGCCTGGCCATGTTCTTTTATCTAATGGAATGGAAGCAGCCAGTATGGCAGGAACTACCGATACGTACAAATGCCCCCCGGTACTCGCCGTGCTCGCGAAGCTCTGCTTCGTGGTTTTTTAATCGAGGCAAGTTGAACTTGCCCCTTATCGCATAGATATATAGCCGCGCCTTTATTCACATAAACCTGGTTGAGACCGGCTTTGTGAACAGCCCTGAAGATGGGCGGCCGAGTAGTGCCATCCCCGATGGCCCGATCAAAACAGAAGGTTTGTGAATGTAAGCAGAGCTTACAGGATGAAAGGGCCCACGAAGGAGGGCTTCGCGGGTACGGGGAAACAGCATATTACAATCACAATGTCAATAAAAAGTGATAATTTCCTGAGGTTTCAATTTTTTCGAAGAAACCAGCTTTCTATTTTCGCAAGGTGATTCACGAAAAAAAACTCGATGCCCAGATAGATAGATACATCGACCAGATCTTTAAACCGCACATCAGGCAACGCGGGCGCAATTATTTCCGGGGGAACTGTGTATGTGTGGCAGAATATGACTCTGAGGAAATGATTGTGTTTTTTCTTGTTACAGGGTCGGAGTTTTACGAAACTGAAGTGCAGTTCAATCAGGACGGTGGGCTGAGTCACGTTGTTTCCACACATTGCAGTTGTCCGGCTGCGGATTTTGATGCTTGTAAACACCAGGCGGCTTGTCTGTATTGGATAAAAGCAAATATGGCTGAGCTACAAATTCTCGTATCCGACCACAATGAGGTGCCAGGTACGGAAACTCCAACTTTCAAACCGAAGAAAAAAGAAGCCTGGAAAAAAACTTTGCGGTTGACATCCGAACCTATTCGCATCGAGAATTTTGAGCAACACAAGGATTTCCGTCAAAAATATGCAATGCCCCACTTCAACTACCCGTACAGTACAATAATGCGCATTGATGAAATAAAACCAGGGTATTTTGCGGTAGAGCTTTTACAATCTTTTTATCAAAATTTCGAAAGAGGCTTGCATAGTTTAATTACCCTTCAAATCGACAAAAAGGACCTCAACGTAACCTGCGATTGCGATCAAAGGGTACAACAGCTTTGTCCGCACAGTGCGTTGATAATCGATACATTGCAACAACAAAATTTGCTTTCACAATTAAAACAGCCATCAGCGCAACAGCTCAAATTGCAGGGGCAGCAAGCATTGAATGAATACGGCCTTAATCCAAAAGCCAAATGGCAATTATATTTTGAATTTCGAATGACTACAGAAGGCCGAAAAATGGTTTTGAAACCCGAATACGCTAAACTGATGAAAAAAGACAAGTTTCAGGAATTGACCAAGCGGTATCAACTCAACAACAGTTCTGAAGAAATACTGGTCGAAATTGAGTCGTCCATTGTGGATGAAAAAACCAGGTCGCAAACCCACCAGGTGGGCTTTGCCTTTTATTTCGGACCGCCACACAAATCAAGGTTTGGAATGCACACCGTCTATGCGCTTCCCGATAAAAACGGCAAACCGATGGCCAAGGGTTTTCGGTGTGTATCCAACCTGAGAAGGTCGGACAAAGTCAACTACAGGAAAGAAGATCGATTGCTGGAACAGTTTGTAAATCAAAACTTCGAAATTAAAGAAGCAACAGCCCATTCTGCTTTAAGCGTGTCGCGGTTATTGAATGATATGTCCGAAACACTCGCTGCACATCCCCACCTGTTTATTACGCATTCGCCCATTTTTCGCAGCGTGCGCAAAAGCGAAATAGAGCCCATTGATTTTGAGGTGGGATTTCCACCTATTCGGTACGAATTACATCAAAAAGACGACCTGCTCGAATTGCGGGTGTGTATTACACATAAGGAGAAAGCCTTCAGGCCGGAAATGCCCGAGGTGGCCATGCCTTATCCGCACTTCCTGTTAATAAACAACACATTGTTTTATAGCGCATCCCCGGAGGAGGCAGCGCATTTGAAAATGGCTTTTGAATTGGATGGCAGTTTAATGACACGCGTTCGTTTTTCTGAATCGTTTTCCCAACATCTTGCGCCCATATTTCGAAAATACCCGCTTGAAATTATGGGCGATACTTCAATCGAGGTATTGACCCAAAAGCAAAAAGTAGTTGCCAAGGAACTGTACCTTTCTGAAGTGGGTGATTTTGTGATATTCAAGCCATTTTTGCGGTATGAAGACGATACGCTGGTGGAATTACTGAATGATGGCACTATTTGGGATACGGAAGGAGAAAGTTTACGAACCAAATCGCACGACAATGAAGAAGCGCAGAAATTCCACGATGCTATCAGAGAATCCCACCCAAAGTTTAAACAACAATTTCGTTCTGATTTTTTTCATCTGAGCTACAAAGACTTGCTGGATGAGCATAAATTCGTTGAACTCTTTCAAGCATTGAACAATGCCGAGGTTAAGGTATTTGGAGAAAAAAATCTCAGTAAACTGAAGAGCATTCCGGTGCCGGCGCAGGTGAGTTATACCGTGCAACGCGATATCGATTGGTTTGAACTCAATGCCACCTTCACTTTTGGCGATCAGAATGTCAGCTTAAGCCAACTCAAAAAGCGGTTTATTCCCGGTAGCCGGTTTATTGATTTAGGTGATGGAAAACGCGGAAGCTTGCCAGAAGAATGGTACCGACGATTACAGCGGATTTTCCAGATGGGAAAGAGCAAGGGTGAGGGGATGCAAGTACCTACTTTTCACTTCAATATTATTGACGAACTTTTTAACGACCTGAAAGATCCCGGAATCAATGAGTTCATAGCAGAACGTCGGGGAAAATTAATCCATTTTGAAACGCCACAGGCACAGCCACTGCCCAAAGGCATTAAAGCCAAACTAAGACCGTATCAACAGGAAGGATACCAGTGGCTTTGCTTTTTAAAATCCTTTGGATGGGGCGGAATTCTTGCCGACGACATGGGGTTGGGTAAAACGCTGCAGATAATTACTTTTCTTAAGTATGTGCTGCAAGAGAACAAACAATGCAATTTAGTTGTAGTGCCCACTTCATTGCTTTTCAACTGGGAAAACGAGCTCAAAAAATTTGCCCCTGGAATCAAATATCATTTCCATTACGGAGCCACCCGGTCGCGCGACATGAAGACCTTTAACAAAGCCGGGCTCGTGATCACCAGTTATGGACACCTGGTAAGCGATGCAGATTTATTGAGCACATTTGAATTCAATTATGTTGTTCTGGATGAATCACAAGCCATTAAAAACACGGCAAGTAAGCGTTATAAAGCTGCCCGGTTACTGAAAGCGCAGAATAGAATCGCCATGACCGGAACTCCGGTAGAGAACCACACGTTTGACCTGTTTGCTCAACTTAGTTTTGTAAATCCAGGAATGCTCGGTAGTGCTGCCCAATTTAAAAGCCAGTACGCCAAAGCCATTGATAATCTTCAGGATGCCGAACGTGCTGCCGAGCTCCAAAAGATGGTGAAGCCATTTATTTTGCGCCGAACAAAAGAGCAAGTGGCCCAGGAACTTCCCGAAAAGGTAGAGGACATCATATACTGTGATATGGATAAATCCCAGCGTAAGGTGTATGATGCCCATCGCAATGATATCCGCAAGAGTTTGTTGGGAGAGGAAGAATCCGAAATTATCACCACCGAGCGGTTTAAGGTGCTTCAGGCATTAACCAAATTGCGCCAGATCTGTAACAGCCCAATGTTGTTGCCGGGCAACGAAAAGTATTCCGGCGCATCCGTGAAAATAGACACGTTGATGACGCACATTGGTGAGAAAACCGGAGATCATAAAATTCTGATTTTTTCCCAGTTCACCCAAATGCTCGCGCTCATCCGGAAAGAGCTTGAACAGGAAGAAATCAACTACGCATACCTTGATGGCCAGTGCAACACTAAACAGCGGCAAGAAGCGGTTAATCGCTTTCAGAGCGATTCGGATTGCCGCGTTTTTCTGATCAGTTTAAAGGCAGGCGGTACAGGGCTTAACCTGATGGCGGCTGATTACGTTTATATTGTAGATCCATGGTGGAATCCGGCAGTTGAAAACCAGGCTATTGATCGTTGTTACCGCATAGGCCAGGATAAAAAAGTAATTGCCTACCGCATGATTTGCAGACACACCGTTGAAGAAAAAATCCAGGAGTTACAGAGCCGCAAGAAACAACTCGCCCAGGATCTCATCAGTACAGACGAAGGAGTTATTCAAAAGTTAGATGGACGCGAATTGAAAGAACTGTTTTTGTAGAACTGGCGTCTTTTTCCCTCTTGCGGATGTCGGTTGCCGCCGTAGGGATGGCAGTGGCAGACGTAAATTTGAACCCAAAATATGCGTTGAGCAGTGCCCATCCGGAAAACCCGATTAGAACGGAAGATTTGTGAAGGTAAGCGGAGCTTACTTGATTAACACACCACGAAGCAGAGCTTCGCGGGTACATGGGGGAGTAAAAAAACCAGGATAGCTGAAGCCCGTGCGGAATTTGCGGCGGGAAAATCTGTTTCCGGGGATGAGCTGATGAAAGATGTCGAAAAATGGCTTTTGACGATGAGCTGAAAGCGAAAGCACAGCAACGGCATTAGCTTTTTGCGACAATCACTAAATTTGAACAAAGAAAAACCATGGATATCCAGGCACTAAAAGCGGAGTTGGTAAAGCAGATTCTAGCCACACACAGCAAGGAATTGCTCGACAGGATGTGGAACCTTCTGAAGCGCGAGGAAAAGGATTTCTGGCTCGAGCTTACCGATGCACAAAAACGGGAAATCGAAAAAGGACTCGAGCAGATCGAAAATGGCCAAACGGAAGATTGGGATGATTTTGTGATGTTTAGATACTGTTAAATTACTAATGGACAAGAATGTTTACTCCCCTATATCTTCAATTCTCCAGGGTCCCTGCGCGAATCAAAAATGGCAATCACCTCAATTTCATTCTTTTTTGTTCTGTAGTACAGCGTAGTTTGTTTACTCACCACGCACTTTCGCACACCCCTTTTAAACGCGGACGAGGGGAAACTATCAGGAAAGGCAGCCATTGTCTGAAGCGCCAAATCCAGTTCATCAATAAATGCATACTTGACGCGAACAGACCATGTTTCTTCGAGATATGACAAAAGGAATTCGAGATCCTGCTTTGCCGATTCTGAGAAACTAACGGTTTTCATTTCCGTCGGTGAGCGGCGATGATCGATTCGTAGGGTGTTTTTCTCCCGGCGTCCAGGTCTTTGATGCCGTCCTCAATCTTCGCTTGCTCATCTGCTGTCAGCTCATTCCAGAAATCCGATTGCTCCTTAATTTTTTCGATTTTACCCAATAATCGCTCGTCCTGAAGCTTCAGCAACCACTCGATCAAAACCAATTTTTTCGCGGAAATGTCCATTGACTATTTATTTTCAACCTTTTCAAAAATACGTTTTTTTCTGGGAACATGAGACTGCGACACTTTTGAGGCTCACCCCCTCAATTCAGCCACGCACTCCTTAACGCTTCCAACAGAGGCAACAAGTTCTTGCGCTGGTCGAATTGCGGGAAAACGCGGTTCCAGCAGTGGTCGTGTACTCCAAAAAATGTAATGTACTGGACACAGTTGCATATTCGGCACAGAGCATCCACTTTGCAATTATCTTCGTAACTTTCATTCAAATTAAAGAAAGATGAATATTGCTGAGGTAAGAAACCGAATAATCAGCCAGGTGGAGCGTATGGATGATGCTGATTTCCTTGAAGCCATTATGCAGCTTCTGGACACCCGTTCCGCTTCCGGGCAATATCAGCTAAGCGACGAGCAAAAAAACAGGGTAGCTGAAGCCCGTGCGGAATTTGCGGCGGGGAAATCTGTTCCCGGGGGTGAGCTGATGAAAGATGTCGAAGAATGGCTCAAAACGAAGTAGTTTGGTCATCACGAGCCAGGCTTGAACTGTATGAAATGCTTAACTTCTATTTCGAGCGAAATGGCACTATTGAATATAGCCAGAAACTGTTTGAACAGATTAAAGCCAGTGCTGAGCTCCTCGGTCGTCACCCAAACCTCGGCGGCAAAACTGACAAGGAAAATGTGCGGGCGCTGGTTACTGTCGATTACGAGATAATCTACGAAGTGTTTGATACGCATGTCCTAATAGTTTTGATTTGGGATTGCCGGCGAAATCCTGATGACAAAATGGTTTGAGGTGAAGGCTGCGCATACCGCGAGTGGAAGTGGGTTTATTTTGTGTCTCCATAAACCCCGATTGAGGCCGGCTTTATGAACAACCCTGAAGATGGGCGGCTAAGCAGTGCCCATCCGGAAAACTCGATTAAAACAGAAGAGTTGTGAAGGTAAGCGGAGCTTACAGGATGAAAGGGCGACCCACGAAGCAGAGCTTCGCGGGTACGGGGACGAAAGGATTGACTTCGTGGAAATGCACAGCGCGCGGGAGTGGGCAAAAAAATGGTCAACCTCCTTTTCGTCGACAATATTCACTCATTCGTCGAATATTATTCAGCATTGTCTCAAGTTAAAATATATTTGTATTGTTCAATCCTGAATATAAAAAGGGTTGCCGAAGTTCCAGTTCGACAACCCTGTAGTCACCTGTTAAAAAACTATTTAGGAATTGTAACAGGATTTTTTTGATAATTCTGACGATTTTAGAAAAGCGGTTTAAGTACCGCTTTTCTGCGTTTTACCCTATCCAATAAAGAATCGGTAAAATCACAATAAAAATCATCCGAATCTCCCGAAGGAGTTTTCTGATTTTTTTCATTTGAGAAAAAATAATTAAAAATTAGTACTCACTTTCGAAAAAGGCTTGTTAAGCCTTCTTTTCAAGCGTAATTCATAATTGTAAAATTCGCTATAAATAAAATCCAGGCCAATCGAATTTAATCCACATTCATTTTAAGTTTTCAACACGAACTCTTGGCTCGGTCTTGAACACTAGTAAACACATACCTTTCTGTGATTCGCGCATTCTTAAAAACATTTTTTCACCTCCGTCAGATGATTTTTTTGGCACACCTAAAATTTAAAAAAATAGAATTTTTAGATAAACCATTGAGAAAAAGCATTTTTCTAACGAGAAAACTCGACTAACAGAAACAATTGAATGACGTACTGAACATTTATAATGAAATATATATATGTGACGTTAGTTTCTGTCTCAAAAAAGTTAGATAAAACTGGCTCATACATTAGCTTTTTTTGAGACAGTTAAGCTGCAATCCCCGGCGATTAAACCCTAATTAGTGGGCTCTCCATTGAACAAGTTACTCTTGCTCGTAATTATATTTCAGATAAAAGGACCAAACCACATATACCTAAACCTTGTTGTGTCTATCTGTGTACACCACCGGGAGAATTGGCGTTTAAGCAGTATAAACCCCGATAGCTCTCTCAAACAGAAAAGTAAAGAAAGCAATGCATACGATATTCATCGCACTACGAAGCAAATCCCCCGCTACCGCGCGAATCCCTTCGCGTGGTTTTTCAAATCTACACAAAACCATCAATACCCACTCCCTTTCCATCAATCACCTCCACCGGGTGCCAGGTGGTTTTGATTTCCCGGGTGTAACAAATTCTGAGGACATCACTCATGAGAATCATGTAATTCCATTTCTCGTTTGATCTTTAGCGCTATCTTTTTGGCATCCTTATCCGAAACGATATCGACTTTTAACCGGTCACTATCAACTTTCAGGTATTCTTCAATAAATTCTTTTAAATCATTGTGTTTAGGAGGTAGCGAAGTGAGAAGCGTCAAATGAAAGTTTTCCGTTGACTGATTCAATGCTTGAAGTTTACCTGCCCATTTATAAACCTTTTCTCGCACGGATTCCTTCTTCTTCAAAACAAATGACAAGGGTTCATAGCTGTGCCACCTTTCATTCTTCCAGGAAAGGTCAAACGCCAATTCATCATTCGGAACGCTAACCTTATGGGGTTTAAGGCGGTTTATGATACCATACTTTTCGAAGTGCTTTTTGTACTTTTCTTTCCAAATTTCTTCATCAGTCCTGCTGCCGGTATCACCTTTTTGGACAATGTATTTTTCTACCTGATTGTGAAAGAGGTCCTCCAACGCGATCTTAGGATCAATATCCAATCCGTATCTGGCTTCTGTCCATTCCAGCGCATTATTGTCATTGGGAACAATGCCCGAGGTGATAAAACTAAGATCTTCTGAAGGCTGAAACAACGTTTTCAGTTCTGAAGCAATGCTTTCAACTCTTGCTTCGATGTATTTTAGAGAATGCGTCACCCACCTCCCATCTGCACCGGGGAACAAGCTCGTTATACGATGATATTTATTGGTGGTCCGAATACCCAGAAATCCGTCTTCTTCCTGATAAACTACAACTCCCACATTCACGTATTCGCCTGTAAAGCGATCATGGATGTACCGTAAGATTTGATATTGATACTTTTTCATTGTGACAGGGTTTGGTTAAGGCTCTCAGCAAATTCAACTCGATTTTCAATGATACTTTCCAAAAATTCAGGTATTTGTTTTACCTCATCTGTTTTCCACTCCGGAGGCAAAAGATTAAACGCTTTTTCCCCCGCTCCCGCGAGAATCCATTCTCCTGGGCTCTAATCCACATGTCTCAATACCCACTCCCATCCCGTCAATCACCACAACCGTACGCCAGGTGGTTTTGATTTCCCGGGTATTGCTTGAGCATATTTTCATTTGATTACGGATTATTGGAAATGATGTCATAAGACGTGGTATTAGCGTGAATTGGTTTTGGGTTGATACAGCCATCCACGTTCTGTCGCGAACAATTTGAGCATACTGGCAATTCTTTTAACTTCACGTTTTACTGCAATGAAAGACCGATAGTCCAAACTGCAATGCCCCTCAAACGGATCATTGTCTTCTATAACGGCCAAATCAATGGAATCACATTCTTTTTTTGAAACCGCGACAATTCCTGCGCTGGTCAGGCCAATGGTGTCGGTATAATGCTCATAAGCTTCTACGGCTGTGAAAACGTCTCCATTATAGACGGATAGCAGCCCATTGTCTTTTGGGGTAGGTTTAAAAGTTTGGGATGTGAAGGTTTGGATTGAGATGGCATTGCCTTGAACCCAACTCGGATGTACCTGTCGAAGAAGCAACGTATCGTCAATCATTCTGTTCGTCCTTTGATTTCCAATAACAGCTCATTCAGTTTTTTCCAATCTCCTTCCTCAGTCAAATTCAATTGTTCAGAGTTCTCCTTTTTTGATGCGGTATCAAGTTCAAAATAATCTGCGTTCTGCGTTTTAAAATCAACTTCAAGTGAAACCTCATTGTTGTCGAACGACCATTCAAACTGTACGTTTCCTTCTGGTGTTGGAAATGCTGCAGGTAAAGGCAAGTCATCCGAGTTGTAAAAATTCTCAAAAGCTTCGGATAACCAATTCAAGCCCTCTCCATTCAAGGGCGCCCCCTGATTCCCGTCCAACCATCCTGATTTTAGCAGCGAGAGTTCTTCGAGGCGGGATGGTACATCAAATTCATCCAAAAGATTCATTTCTTCTACGTCGTGAATAGCTTTTAATTTATCCGACGCACTAAAGATTCCAGTGGCTTTGATGAGTACCTTTTGTCCATCTTCGAGCCCGAAAAGTGCTTCCTGAAGATTTTTTGTGTGCTCCTCGCCATACGTGCCTTTTATCTTTACACCATTGAGGAGTTGTATATCAAACGACCGTCTGTCTTTATCCAGGGCAGTAACAAGCCCCCGAATACTCAGGCTTGCGGTATATTCATTCGATCTGGATGAAGCCAAAAGAAGTCGTTTTCTGCTTTCCTTATTCAAAACGGCATGTCCACCATCAACCTTTGAAAAACGAATAGACTCTCCATCCCTCAACTTTTTCCCAAAGTGATCAAAATACCTCAAAACCTCAGGATTTGCATAATCTGTTATGTTGTCACCCCCGGTATGGGCTACTTCAATTGCTTTGATAATCCGAATCGGTGCTTCTTCGAAGTAGGCGTGGTTCGCTTGAGGGAACATCCCGGTTAAACCAGTGACCAGAATGATTTTTGGAATCGTACTTCCCGGTGAAATACCTTCCAGTTCAAACGAGATGTCACGTGTGAAATTTTTTGGAATGCGCTGACGATCTTTATTCTTCTCCAAATATATCTGCTTGGCCATCTCAATGGTCATTTCCCTCAGAACGTACAAATCCTCAATTAAATCCAAAGGAAATCGGTGCGCCTCAAATCGCTCTCCTTCATATTTTGGAGCATAGATTTCTATAATGTGAGGATTCTCAGACATGGCGAAAGTGAATGCTAAAGTAAGAAATACTTCATGCCGCGATATACAAAATGAAAACTGAGATCAGAAATTCTGTTAAATAACAGTTTCACAAGCTCCTAATACCCACTCCCCTTCCCGTCAATTACCTCAATTGGGTGCCAGGTGGTTTTGATTTCCTGGGTGTCGAGGATGAGGTAGGGGTTTTGGGTGTCGGGGTCGGTCCAGTCGTGGTGGCGGTCAAAAAAGCGTTTCAGGTTGTCGGTGCACTGCTCCTGCAGTTTGGCCGCGGTGGCGGCGGGGCAGTCGTCCACAATCAGTCCGTGCACGCCCATGTGGCCGGCCATGTGGGTGTAGAGTTCGTCGCGTTGTCCGGTGAGCAGGTTCACCACGCCGCCCGGTACGTCGGAGTCGTTGATGATTTCGGCCAGCGTAATGGCGCTGAGCGGGTATTTTTCAGAAGCCAGCACCACGGCCGTATTGCCGCCCGCAATAACGGGGAGCAGGTTGCTGAGCAGGCTGAGCAGCGCGGTGTCGTTGCCCGCCACGGCGGTTACCACACCCATCGGTTCGGGCAGCGAGAAGTTGAAATGCGCAGAAGCCACGGGGTTTACCGAGGAGAAAATCTGCGTGTACTTGTCGCACCAGCCGGCGTAATGCACCGTGCGGTCGATGCACAGCTCCACTTCGGCTTTGGCTTTGGCGGTGGAGTAGCCCATCTGCACCATCTCGGCCACGAGCAGGGGCGCGCGCTGTTCCATCATTTCGGCCATGCGGTACAGCACCTGGCTGCGGTTAAACGCGCTGCGGCCGCTCCAGCCGGGCAATGCCTTTCCGGCGGCGCTCACGGCGTTGCGGAAGTCCTTGCGCGAGGCGCGGCACACGTTGGCCAGCACTTCGCCCTTCGCGTTTTTCAGCTTGGTGTAGCGCCCGCTTTCGGTGCGCGGAAATGCCCCGCCGATGTACAGCTTGTAGGTTTTCAATACCTCCACGCGACCGCCTTTGGATGCTGAGCCGTTGCCGTTGGTGGCGGCTACTTTCTTTTTATTTTTTGTCGTTGAGTCTGCCATGATCAGTTCATTTTGAGGTAAGGAGACAATCCGTGCAGTCCGCCTTCGCGACCAAAACCGCTTTCCTTGTACCCGCCAAAGGGCGAGGTCGGATCGAATTTGTTAAACGTGTTCGCCCAGATTACTCCCGCGCGCATTTTGCTCGTCAGGTTGAAAATCTTGGAGCCCTTGTCGGTCCACACCCCGGCCGAGAGCCCGAAAGGCGTGTTGTTGGCTTTGGTGATCACCTCGTCCACCGTGCGGAAGGTCTGCACCGCCAGCACCGGCCCGAAAATTTCTTCGCGGGCAATGGAGTGGCTTTGCGATACATTTTCGAAAAGCGTGGGCGCGCACCAGAATCCTTTTTTCGGAATGGCGGCCGAGCTCTGAAACATCATGGCACCTTCTTTTTGTCCCAGCGCCAGGTATTTTTTTACCGTTTGCAACTGGTCTTTGCTGTTGATGGCGCCGATGTCGGTGTTCTTGTCGAGTGGATCGCCCACGATGAGCGTTTCCATGCGGTACTTCAGTTTTTCGAGCACCTCGTCGTACACCGATTCCTGGACAAACAACCGCGAGCCCGCGCAACACACGTGCCCCTGGTTGAAGTAAATGCCGTTGATGACGCCCTCCACGGCCTGGTCGATGGCGGCGTCTTCGAAGATGATGTTGGCGGCTTTTCCGCCGAGTTCGAGCGTTACTTTTTTGCCCGAACCGCTCACCGCGCGCTGAATGATTTTGCCCACGTCGGTGCTGCCGGTAAAGGCCACCTTGTTGATGTCGGGGTGATTGACGAGCGCCGCGCCGGTAGCTCCCGCGCCGGTGATGATGTTCACTACTCCGTCCGGAAGTCCGGCCTGTTCAATGACTTCGGCCAGTTTGAGCGCCGTGAGTGGAGTGGTTTCGGCGGGTTTCAGCACCACGGTATTTCCGGTGGCGAGTGCGGGCGCGATTTTCCACGCGGCCATCAGTAGCGGAAAATTCCACGGAATAATCTGTCCGGCTACGCCCAGCGCCGAGGGCTGCCGGTTGGGAAAGGCGTAGTTCAGTTTGTCGGCCCAGCCTGCGTTGTAGAAAAAGTGGTTGGCCGCCAGCGGAACGTCCACATCCCGCGATTCGCGGATGGGTTTGCCGCCGTCCATGGATTCGATGACGGAAAATTCGCGGGCGCGCTCCTGGATGATGCGGGCAATGCGGAAGATGTATTTGGCGCGTTCGGCGGCGGGCATTTTGCTCCACACCTTGTCGTAGGCGTTGCGGGCGGCTTTTACCGCGGCGTCCACGTCTTCTTTGCCGGCTTCGGCCACGGTGGCCAGTTTCTGTTCGTTGGCCGGGTTAATCGTATCGAAGGTTTTTCCGGATTTTGCCGGTTGAAACTTTCCGTTGATAAAAAGTCCGTATTCCTTTTTGATCTCTGCGTGGTCGGCGCTTTCGGGTGCGGGCGCGAGGTCCCAGGTATTTTTCTTGTTGGCCATGGTTTAGTCGATTGAGAAGTAATCTGAACTTTGGTAAAAACCGGTTTCCTGTTTCATCAGTTGCATAAGCACGTCGTTGGCCAGGCTGCTTGCCCCAAAGCGGAACCATTCGTTCGTCAGCCAGTCGTCGCCGAGGGTTTCTTTCACCATGATGAGGTAGTGCAGCGCCAGTTTGGAATTGGAGATTCCGCCGGCGGGTTTCATGCCCACCATGCGGCCGGTTTTTTTGTGGTAGTCGCGGATGGCTTGCAACATCACCAGCGTAACGGGCAACGTGGCCGCGGGTTGAATTTTTCCGGTGGAGGTCTTGATGAAATCGGCTCCGGCGTGCATGGCGATGTCGCTGGCGCGGCGCACGGTGTCGTAGGTGTCGAGTTCGCCGGTTTCGAGGATGACCTTGAGGCGGGCTTTTCCGCAGGCGTCCTTGATGGCGGCAATCTCGTCGAACACGAAGTTGTAATCTCCGCCCAGCATTTTTCCGCGGGAGATCACCATGTCGATTTCGTCGGCTCCGGCGTCAACGGCCATTTTGGTATCGGCCAGTTTGATGTCCATGGACGATTGCCCCGAAGGAAAAGCCGTGGCCACCGAGGCGACTTTGATCCCCGATTTGCCGAGTGCTTTTTTGGCGACGTCCACCATGCTGGGATAGACGCAAATAGCGGCTACCGTGGGCAGCCCGGGCAGCGCGTCGTGCAGGTGTTGAGCTTTGTAGCAGAGTTGGCGCACCTTTCCGGGGGTGTCCTGTCCTTCGAGCGTGGTGAGGTCGATCATGCTGAGCACCATTTTCAGGCCCTGCACTTTGGCTTCTTTTTTAATGCTGCGCGTTTGAAAGCGTTGGGCGCGTTCTTCCACGCCTACTTTATCCACCCGCGGACTGAGCCGAAAGTCGGGCAGGGGGGTATGAGTTGTTGACGGCATTCGATGAAATTTATTCAGCGTTCGAAGTTACGGAATAATGAGAAAGGCGCTGAGTTTTCCATTGGCAGAAGAGGGTTGCTGTGTGCTGATTCAACCCTAAGTTCAGATGGGTTACCAATGTGAAGATGTCAGTGTAACTTTTGTGCCACATGGCATCGCGCTTTAGTTCTACTTTTCACTGGCAATTGAAATTTTATGAAACAATCTACTTCGGGTTTTTTGGGCAATGGCATGCTGTTCGTCCTGTTAACGGGATTCACTATACTGTACAGCAGTGATTTGTTTTCGCAAGAGGTTCCTTTCGGCATCGAACTTGAGGAAGTTCAGATTAACCAACTCGGCGGACTTCAGTCGTTTGCGGTTGGTCAGCACAATGGCAAATGGTTGGTAGTAGGTGGCCGTTTGGACGGATTGCATCGCCGTCAACCCTGGGCTGCTTTTGATCTCGCAGGGCACAACAACCAGGTTTTTGTGATTGATCCTGTAAACGAGCAGGTTTGGACTTCGCCTCTCTCGGTTTTAAACGCAGGTTTGGCCGAGCAACTTCGATCTACCAACATGCAATTTCATCAAAGCGTGGAGTACCTGTATGTTACCGGAGGTTATGGTCGTAGCGATATAGAAAATGACCATGTTACATTCAACCTGCTCACGGCCATCAACGTTCCCGGAGCCATTAACGCCGTCGTAAATCAACAGGATATCAGCCCCTATTTTCAGTCGTTAGCGCATGAGCAGTTTCGCGTGGCCGGCGGTCACCTCAAAAAACTGGGCGAGGTTTTTTACCTGGTGGGAGGAAACAAGTTTATGGGGAGATACAATCCGCGCGGACCCAATTTCGGACCCGGTTTTGTACAGGAGTACACCAATGCTGTAAGGCGATTTACAGTTAACTGGCAGGGTGATGCATTTTCGGTGGATTTCCTTGAGCCCTATGAAGATGCCGAGAATCTGCACCGCCGTGATTTCAACGTAACACCGCAGATTTTTCCCAACGGGCAGGAGGGACTTACGGCGTTTTCGGGCGTTTTTCAACACAATCTCGATTTGCCTTTTCTCAACAGCGTGGATATTACAGCTGGCGGCTACACGGTGAACGATGATTTTACGCAGTATTACAATCACTACCACTGCGCCAATATTCCGCTATACGATGCGGAGGCCAACGAAATGCATACGCTGTTTTTCGGTGGAATTGCCCAATTTTACGATGAGGGTGGTGTGTTGATTCAGGATGACGACGTGCCTTTTGTGCGAACCATTGCGAGGGTAACCCGAAGTGCAGATGGTAGCATGGCAGAGTACAAACTACCCATAGAAATGCCCGACTTGCTCGGGGCGGGGTCAGAGTTTATCGTGAATGAAAGCCTGCCTAAGTATTCCAACAATGTCATCAAGCTGAACGAACTGGAGGGTGATACCATTCTTTTGGGATACATCTATGGTGGTATCAGCAGCAGCGCTCCCAACATTTTCTTTGTGAATGATGGTACGCAGAGTACAGCCAGCAGCGAGATTTTTAAGGTGTTTTTATTGAAGAGCGCGGTAACGGGTATTCATCAGGTTAATCCTCACAGCATCAGCACACTAAAAACATTACTATATCCGAACCCCAACAACGGGAAATTTCTGTTGGAGTTTAACCTTGTGAGACCCTCTCAGGTAACCGCAACCATTCATTCTGTGGCTGGCCAACTGGTGGAAACCGTAAAGCTGGGGCACAACCAGCACGGCATGCAGTACTACACCATCGATCTGGTGAACAGGCTTGTGCCGGGGCATTACCTCATCAAGCTGAAAACAGATTACGAGGAGAGTGTGCAGCGGCTGGTGGTGAGAGAATAATGTAGTTTTGCTATGAACGACTTTGTGCAGCCGGCGAAAGCACTCAAGACCTGTGCAGGGATCACTTTCGGAAGTTAAGGCCCTGGCTCATTGAAATAAAAAAAAAGGAGGATAGTCATATCCCCCTTTCTGATCGAGCTGTTTGTGGCTAGCAGACTACATAGTTCCTGCAAAATCTTTGGCATTTTCTTTTACATCCTGAACCTTAACTTTTGCAAGTTCCTTTTCTTTTTCAAAATCCTGTTTTAGGTTATTGAAAAGCTTGTTGTATTTGGATTTAACCAAATCCTTGATTTCATCTGCTTTGTTCGCTATTTCATTCCGTAGATCCTTGCCCTTTTGGGGAGCTAAAAAGAGGGTGGCGACGCTGCCTGCCACTGCTCCAACCAGGATTGAGCCAATAATTAAACCGATGTTTTTAGATTGCTTCACAGCACTGTTTGAATTTTTCATTTTGAATTTGTTGTTTGTTAGATGCGTTAAAGTTTAACCCAACTTATGCAATAGGAGGAGTAAAAAGCTCCGAACTACGTGCATTAGTTTGGGTAATTTTGATTTAGAGAATCATTTTTGCAGTGTAGCGTAGCCAACTGTAAGAGATTGATTATCTAAATCGAACATGCAATTGGCTAAAGCCAATGCATATTTTGGGTTTAAATGGGTTTACGTCCCTGGATGACCCTGAAGATAATTGCAATAACGGCAATTACGAGGAGAACGTGTATAAGGCCACCTGCGCTGTAGCCCAGGTATCCTATAGCCCATGCAATGACTAATATTACTGCGATGATGTACAAAAGATTGCTCATGATTATAGATTTGTTGAATGTCAGTTTTGTTCCTTCATTTTCCGGATTGGCCAGATTGTTAATCGGACATCTGACTTTGGTCAGCATGAAGTCTGGTTTTTCGCTTGAAAATACTTGGCGCGAAACCGGTTACTTCTTTAAACTGATTAGATAGATGGCCTATGCTGCTGTAGTTGAGTTGATATGCGATTTCGGTGAGTGTTTGATTGTTTTTACGGATCAGATCTTTGGTTAATTGAATTCGGTGATTGATGATAAATTGCTTAATGGATAAGCCTGTTGTTTCAGAAAAGATCCGGGCAAGATATGCGTATTTCACGCCCAGCTTGTCGCTGATGTACTCTGAGTGATTTATAGCAAGTTCATGAGCGGAGTGGGCCAGCATGGACTGTATTACCAGCTTTACTTTTTGAACCAGTTCTTCGTTATGGTTTTGAATCACTTCCAGGCCATAACCGGAGAGGTTGTGTCGCAATGCTTCAAGTTGATCGGAATAAAGGGGTTTTGGTAATTCAACCCTCCCTAGTTGGATGGTGCTTCCTTCTATGCCGAGTCGTTTTAGTTCAGCGGCAACTTTCTGCTTACAACGGTTTGAAACCATGTGTTTGATGTAAATAGTCATGACTTGTGAAGTTAAAAGTGAAACGTTTTTTGGAATGGGCAAATTCGTTTTTTACGGTTCTGTAGGATGGCATCTGTTTCTTTTGGGGTGAATAGTTGGTTAACGAGAGTATTAAGGCCTGAAAAAGGGAGCACTTATAAAACATTGCATGAGTTGCCAAATGAATGAATGCTTGTCGGGCAATGAGATCATAAGTGCTCCGGGAACTTTGGGCCGTCGACTGGTTTTATGATGGGTGAGAGACCCCTGAATTCAGGAGTCTGTCAATTTTTCTTTGGTTCAGTCCGGCTGTAGCGTTTCGTTAATACACCGTCCATGTCGAGGTGTTCATCTTCTTTCAACATTACGGGCTTTTCGCCTTTCACGGTGTAGTTGCCATTGACTGAGACCACAGTGCCATTGTCGAGTGTTGTTTCGCGCTTCAGGGCGAGAGAGGTTCGGTTTTCTATAATAAGCATCTTACCATCTTCTACGATAAATCCATCCCTTATCTCGGATTGGGCCAGGTGGTTTGTGCTGTAGAAGCGTTCCGAATCACTCAGACCGGGGCGTTCGAGTATTTCAATTTGAGCAATTGCACTTGTGCCTATAAGAGAAACACACACTATGAGCATTAAATTTTTCATGATTTTATGTTTTAGGTTTAAACTTGTTTTGATTTCAATTTTTTAAATGGGGTGCTTGGTGCTGCGTGCATTGGCAGAGCCAAATACGCTTTGCGAGGTAATTACCAGATCCTAAACAAAAGAATGCGATTTGAATAGTATTTACAGTACGGAAGATAAAAGCAAGGTTTAGCTTTATAGTGAACCGGCCTGAAGAGTTGCTTTCAGATTGCCGGGGAGCAAGGTTGTCAGGGGTAATGGTTTTAAATATCAATCGTCAGATCATACCGGTATCGGACTACTGATCAAAATGATTTTGTTCTCTTTCCATGGCAGTTTGTTTTTTGGTAGGACTAACCAGGAGATGTGTTATTTCCTCTTTGTTGTCCTGGTTATGGTTTAACTTTTCGGTCCGTATTGATACGTTTTCCTGGCACCCAACTATCGGCGATACAACTACTTCTACAATCCTGCACTTTTCTATGTGAAATTCGGAGCACAGAACGGCTTTCAATGTTGAGTCAATCTTGTAGATACGTATCATCATGCCGGGGTATGTTGCTGTGTTTCTCCTTCCAATCAAAGGTGTAGTTAATTCATTGAAATTGTGTTACAAAATTTCTATTTATTCTTACAATTTATTCTTTGGTGAGGTGAGTGTATGGAGGGTTTTTCTCTCCCCCAATCAGAATGTCAAAAAAAAAGCGCGGTGATTGAACACCGCGCTCTCATTGCAGGATCGCGGCTCTTATCGCTTGATACCGGAAGGGTTGCTTTTGGCCTGTTTTCGTTCCTGCTCTTTTCTGGATTCGGCTGAATGTGTTTTGCTGGCAGGACGAGGGTCGCGCTGCGAAGTTTCTTTGTTGTCTTTCTTCGGAGTTTTTTTGTCCTTGAGTGGATCATTCTTTTTTTCGCTCATGACGTAGAGTTTTAAGTTAACAGAATTGTTACTGCTCAAAGTACGTTAGGTTGACAGGATATTTCCTTACGCTTCACAGTTAAGATGTTGTAAAATTTATCAGGGTCTAGAAGAAGCATTTTGTTCGACGCAATGTAAAGAAGCATTGATTCCGCGGCCAGGGTTTATGAAGGAGCTCGGGTGCATTTTGTGCCTGCGGATTTTGCTTCTCGCGGTTGATTGTCGGCTTCATGCGGAAAGGCTCACGGTTTTTTGGAACACAAAAAAAGCGCGGTTATATGTCACCGCGCTTTTTTCACAATAGCCGTAAGCAATTATCGTTTCGAGCCAGAAGGAGTGCTCTTTTCGTGCTTACGCTCATCATCCTGGTTTACTTTCGATGAATGGGGCTTTTCAGCCGTGGGATTTGCGGGTTGAGGAACGCCACTCTTGTCTTTTTGTGGCATGTTGTGGTCTTCTCTGTCTTTACGGCTGTCATCCTTTCCTGCGCGGTGCTGATCATCCCTGGTGTTGTGCTGATCCTTCTGATCCTTCTGATCCTTCTGATCCTTCTTGTCGTTGTGTTGTTCATTCTTATTCTCGCTCATGATTTAAGGTTTTTAGGGTAACTGAATTGTTACTTTGTCAAAGGACGATATCACAAGCAGATAATACCTTACAATTATTGAAAGGTAAATTGCATAATTCTGTTTTGATACATATAAGTGCTTGTTTGAATATGTGTTATTGGGTGAAGCGTGGTGTACTGGGTGTATGCGCACGTACCCGCAGAATAGGTCATAAGCGAAGCTTACTGTATGTTTTGGAACTCACCCAACCACATGTAAGCATAAGCCGGATGTTGGGTACACCGGTTCAGGTCTCCATAAGTGATGTACTTCCTGTTATATCAATCCTCGTATCCGCTCTTAATGACGGTTGAAATCATTTTAAACTTTTGGTTGGCGTTAAAGTGGTGCAGTGTATGGGCAGGGATGATAATGCCGGAGCCCAGCGTTAAATGGATTAATTTTTCGCCCATGGTGAGGTCGGCCGCTCCATCAATAATTTGAATGTATGTGTCATAGGGAAGTGTTTTTTCACTCAGTTCTTCTCCTTCACTGAACGACATAGCGGTTACGTTGCCTGTAATCTTCTTGATGATCGTTCGGCTGATTACGGCATTTGGCATATACTCCACGATCTCAACAATTATATGCTCAACACCTTTGGGTAACTCCGCGCCGATGGGTCGGTTACCAGTATTTATTCCTTCAATTTTATTCATTTGTTCCGGGGGGGTGTAGTTTTGTTTAAATCGGTGTAAGGTACGTTTAATTTTTGATTAACTTGTTGTAGAATTGTTTTTGATACTTGTAACTTCTAACGATACTGCTGTATTGGGGGTAAGGTACAGATAATAAATGAAATAAAACACCTACATTAGATGGATGGGTGCATGTGCTGGAAACCCACCAATTCATTAAAAATATAAATTGAAAATTGAAAAATGTAACAAGGTTGGAGGCAGCGGTGCTCATTTTTGTGCCGTAGAAATTCATCTACGCTTTAAACCCATTGATCATGAAAAAATCAGTACTCAGCATGTCAATAGCGATGTTTCTGTTGCTATTGCCATTGGCTCATTTCGGGCGTGCTCCCGATTTGACAGTAAATGCCACGATGGTGGCAGATGTTATATGTCCTCCGGGAGAGGAATTTGAATGTTTCTCAGACATTCCCTCTCCTGACCCTTCCTTGCTTGTTGTGTTGGACTTTTGCGGGACGCCTGTAGTTGAATGGCTTGGCGACGTAAACTCCGGCGATAACTGTGCAAATGGCACGGTGCTTCGCACGTACGCAGCAAGCGATGATTGCGGAAACTACTTCGAGTGTACACAGGTCTTGTCCTACCAGGATAACACGCCTCCAACATTCGATACGGTTGTTTCAGACCTGTTTGTGCAGTGTCCGGAAGATGTACCGCCCATGGCGGACATTACATCCACCGATAACTGTGCAAGCGTTTCGCAGATATGGGCTTTTGATGACCATCTCGCAAACGGAGATACGGTTTGTGTGCTCACCGATGCCGTAGGGCCGGGAGTGGACTGGGGTTTGGTTCTCTTTAATTTGCCTGGATCTTCAGATTACTTCGTGTTTAACACACCCGGTAGCATGGAGCTTTATGACGACGGCTCGGCAATGATTACCGGTACTGTGCAGGCCATCAACAATCCCAATCAACAGTGGATGATTTATATCCGCCTTGAAAATAAACGCAATTGGAATGACTGGAATGCGCTCGGGCGTCATTACAAAGACGACCTAATGATTGCAGGAGATAATTATCTCGACTGGAATTTCTATGAGCTCGACAACAATAATTCCTTACTTATCGGAATGGGCGATTTTGCCGGTTCATTTTTGGAATTGAGCCATATTCCCGCGAGCTATTTGTTCGGTTTTCAGGTAGGAGCCGCTGCCAATAACAAGAATGCAAACTATGGTATGTCCGGTTGGTTTCACTACGAAGGTGTTTTCAACGGGGCATCTGTAAGCGGACATGGAGACATCAACGTGGATAAAGAATGTCAGGTGAGCTTCCTGCTTCAGGAGTGTTTTTACACCATCAACCGCGAGTGGATTACTGTAGATGACTGTGGTAATGTGGCAATGATGTCTCAAACCATTACGGTAGATGATACCATCGGGCCTGAATTTACTGAGGTGCCCGATGATCTTGTTTTGGATTGCTACAGCGCAATACCGGAAGTAGATCTGTCAGAACTGGCAGCAACAGATAATTGCAACGGACCTGTCATCATCACGTTTGCGGGCGAAATTCTTGTAGGCGATCTCTGCCAGGGAACCTTGACCCGAACTTTTGATGCCCTTGATAATTGTGATAATCTCACAAAACATTTCCAGACCATTACCTTTAATGACACTTCGGCCCCGGTGCTGACAGGCGTTCCGGCCGATCTGGCCCTTTCATGTGAAGAAGTGGTTCCGGCAGCAGCCAACGTAACAGCCTTTGATAACTGTGATGGCGTGGTGAACGTTGTGTTTACCGAAGAATATGTACAAGGCAATTGCCCGCAGTCGGCAACCATTACTCGAACATGGAGTGCTACCGATAATTGCGGAAACAATACCACCGCGACGCAGATCATCACCATTTCCGATGATATTGCACCTGTAATCACCTCATGTCCTGCAGATGCAGATTACGATTGTTATGCAGACATCCCCGGGCCCAATACAGCCCTGGTTGTGGCAGTTGACAATTGTGGTGATGTGAGCATTTCGCATATCGGTGATGTACAAACCGGTGATGAGTGCACGGGCACCATTGTTCGAACTTACCGCGCAACCGACGAATGCGGAAACGCCGCTGACTGTGTGCAAACCATCACCTACGATGACAACGAAGCACCGGTATTTGTGAACCCACCTGCCAATACCATTGCCAGTTGCGATGATCTTCCCGATCCGG
>REDV01000111.1 GCA_007695365.1 Cryomorphaceae bacterium
GGGGGTAAATCGTCTAATTGGCTAATCGTCTAATCGGCCAATCGGCTTATTGTCTCATCGTCTCATTGGCTCATTGGCTTATTGTCTCATTGGCCTATCATCACTCCGCTCGCTTTCCCTATATTTACCCCCATGCCGGGAAATACCTTTGGATCGCTGTTCAGGCTCACCACTTTTGGAGAATCGCACGGTGTTGCCATTGGCGGCGTGATTGACGGCTGCCCCGCCGGATTGGAGATTGACGTTGAAGAAGTTCAACTTGCGCTAGACCGACGCAAACCGGGGCAATCGGAAATTACCACGCAACGCAAAGAGAGCGATACTGTACAATTCCTTTCAGGCATTTTTGAAGGACGCAGCACCGGGGCTCCCATCGGTTTTCTGATTCAAAACACCGACCAGCAGTCCAAAGACTACAGCCACCTGGCAGATGCGTACCGGCCCTCACACGCTGATTACACCTACGAGCAGAAATACGGACATCGGGATTACCGTGGCGGCGGCCGATCGAGTGCCCGTGAAACGGCTTGCCGCGTGGTGGCGGGTGCCATGGCTGCCCAATTGTTAGCGAAATTAGGTGTAAGCATTGCTGCATGGGTGCATCAGGTGCATGAAATAGGCATACCGGAAAAAGCCGAAGGTGTGGATTTGAGTCATCGCTTTGAAAACCCCGTGCGCTGCCCTCACCCCGAAACGGCGCAAAAAATGATGGCCGCCATTGAAGAAGCCCGCGATGCCGGCGACTCTCTGGGCGGGGTGATTGCGACGCGCATCACCGGTGTTCCGCCCGGTTTGGGCGAGCCCGTGTTCGACAAGCTGCACGCTGACCTCGGCAAAGCCATGCTCAGCATTAACGCGGTAAAAGGTTTTGAAATCGGGTCGGGGTTTGCAGGAACGAGGATGCGCGGCTCGGAGCACAACGATGTGTTTGAATCGTCGGAAAGCGGTATTCGCACCCGCACCAACCACTCCGGTGGTGTGCAGGGTGGTATCAGCAACGGCGAGGAGATTGCTTTCAAAGTGGCCTTTAAGCCCACGGCCACCGTGCTCAAACCCCAGGAAAGCGTGAACAAGCAAGGCGAAAACATTATACTGGAAGGCAAAGGCCGCCACGACCCCTGTGTGTTGCCACGCGCTGTGCCAATTGTAGAAGCCATGGCTGCTTTGGTGCTGGCCGATCACTACCTGCGCTCCAAAACCTCAAAACTGTAGCATGCGAAAACTGCAACTGCACTGGCAAATCATCATCGGACTGGTACTGGGGATTGTGTACTCCTACCTCTCGGTGAGGTTCGACTGGAATGAGTTTACGCTGGACTACATCATGCCTTTCGGCGACATTTTTATCAGCCTGCTCAAAATGATTGCCGTGCCGCTGGTACTTTTTTCGATCATCGTGGGGGTGGCCAGCCTCAAGGACATTCGCAAGCTGGGTAAAATGGGAATCAAAACCCTGCTGCTCTACGTGCTTACCACAGCCATTGCGGTGTGTGTGGGTTTGGTGGTGGTGAACCTCTTGAAACCCGGTACCCGTGCCGCCGAAGACCTGCGCGTGGAAAACCGCATTTCTTATGAAATGTGGCGAACCGAAGCCGGAGCCAAAAAACTCGACGACATCTGCCTTTCGTGCGACCCTGCCAACGAAGCCATTGTGGAGCGCGTGCGTCAGAAACAAAAATCCGAAGGCTCCAATGAGTGGGTGAGCGACAAACTGGCCAAAGCCGAGCAGACCCGTAGAGAAGGCCCTCTACAGCCCCTGGTGGACGTTATTCCGGAGAATATTTTCATCTCGCTCTCAACCAGTTCGATGTTGCAGGTTATTTTCTTCGCCATTCTGTTTGGATTGATGCTGGTGGCTTTGCCCGAAGAAAAACAGCAACCCGTGTACGCGCTGGTTGACGGCCTGAATGAAATCTTCATCAAAATGGTTTGGGTGGTGATGAAAGCCATGCCCTTTTTTGTGTTTGCGCTGATGGCCGGACAAGTGGTAAAAGCAGCCGGCACCGACCCTGATAAATTTCTGGAGCTGCTCGGGTTTCTGCTTAACTACGGCGTGGTGCTGATTATCGGGCTGGCGTTTATGGCCTTTGTGTTTTACCCGTTGATGGTTCAAACATTGGTGAAAGACATTCGCTACAAGGGCTTTTTGGCAGCCATGCGCGACGCCCAGATTACGGCTTTTTCAACCTCATCCTCGGTGGCCACCCTGCCCATTACCATGCAGTGTGTACACGAGAAATTAGGCGTTTCGGAGCGCACCACCAGCTTTGTATTGCCCATCGGCGCAACCATCAACATGGATGGAACCAGCCTTTACCAGGCGGTTGCGGTGGTGGCATTGGCACAGTTTCACATGGTGGATCTAACCCTCGGCCAGCAATTGGTTATCATCATTACTGCTTCATTGGCATCTATTGGCGCAGCGGCCATTCCCAGTGCCGGACTCGTGCTGATGATCATTGTGCTCGAATCGGTGGGTCTGAACCCGGCCTGGATTGCCCTCATATTCCCTATTGACAGAATTTTGGACATGTGCCGCACGGTGGTAAACGTAACGGGTGATGGCGCGGTATCGGCCATTATTGCAAGCTCCGAAGGTGAGATGGAGTACGTGCGGGAAAACACCTAGCCGAATGATTCAGTAGTCAAGATCTCGATTCATCCCGGGAAGCTATAGGGCGCAAAGATTGCGTTGATTGGCATTTAGACTTCACCGCCTACTCAACCCAACTATGTGCTTCTATCCCTCCACTTTTACGTGCGCCCAGTTTTCGCCGTTCTTAATGCGGTACAATTGCATTTCACTGATACCAAACTGTTTGGCGATAAGTTTCATGCGGGTTTTTCGCTGTGGATTGAAAATCATCTTCTTAATCCGCATCACATCCGTTGAGGTAAGCTTGTGTCCTTTATGGGGCTTTCGGTGTTTCCGTTCTTCGCGGCTGCGCAACACGTGTGGACTTTTTTGCTGGTGCGCCAACATTTCCTGGCGCGTGGCCCATTTGAGGTTGTCCGGACGGTTATTCTCTTTGTCAAAATCCAGATGAATAATAAACTCGTGTTCTTCAGAAGGGCGATCCAAAAAGGCTTCCCCCACCAGGCGATGAACGTAATAGGTTTTGTACTGCCCGAATGGTTTGGGGCGAAAAGCAGGATAACCTCCCACCAGTCCGCAGCGCATAAGCTTGCCTTCTTCCATGGAGCGCGCATAACTTATAAGCCTGCCATAATTGGAGATGGCATAATTTTTTCTGAGTGCATCTTTGGGGAAAGGGATTTGCTTCCATTCTTCCCTTGGGTAAAGTCTGAATTTGGGTTGCCCGGTCATAGGTCTTATGCTTCTGAAACAGGTACCACAACCTGTTTAAAAGTTAAAACACAAATACCGGCGGTTGGTTCAGCACAAAACGCGAATTATCTCAAACAACAACGGCCCACCTTGCAGTGAGCCGTTGCATTTTAAATCCTGTTCGCAATGATTACTGACTGATAATTACTTTTCGCGAGCTCCAGTTTTCGTTGTGGCCAACCTGCACAACATACAGACCGGGCCTTAGTGATCCGGTATCCAACGTGCGCATATCACCGGGGTTTGCCTGTCCTTCTTCATTCCACACGCGCTTTCCGGATACATCAAACATCTGTAACACATACTTACCGGTAAAGTGTAACTGAACATTGATCCAATCGCGAGCGGGCACTGGAAAAACATTAAACCCTTCTTCTGAGGCAAATACGTCTTCTCCTGTGCCAATATCTACCATTGCCAGCACTTCCGTGCGTTCTGAAACACAACCCGATTCGGGTCGTTGCACTTCCCAGTCGTAGAAAAAGTAATAGTAATTGAACTCGTTGGCTCCCTGAATATTGGTTCCCGTAATGGCTCCCATATCGCCCAAAGCATACGGAAATTCCAGGGTGTTGTCTTCTCCATTTCGGTACAACTGTGGGTTACCGGTGGTTTTCAGTTCATATCCGGTTCCGGCAGGAATTTCAAAATCCAGATCAACCCTTGATTCACCATCAGGGATATTGAACACGCCCTCAGCGATTATCTCACCTCCTCCGGTTGTGGTGGCGCGAATGGTGCGGTTTCCTGCTCCGTTGGCATACACCAGCACCGATTTAATGATGAGCTCTTCGTTGGCATCAAACCTCAGGAAAAAGCTGGAGTTACTGTGAAATCCGCCGGGACCGCTGTTGTCTTCTTTTCCTCCAAAAGCTATTTCCCCACCCACCAGGGCCGACTCTTCTACGTAAAAGGGCGTTGTTTCGCTGATAAAGGGGGTTTCAAAAACAGGGCCCGTACCCAGTATTTCTCCTCCAAAAGGAACATCGTACCAGCGCAGGTTATCATCGCCAATGGCGGTAAGTGTTGCTATGCCCGGCTCCGGAATGATGTCTCCTTCGGCGAATGGTGCCATGGGGGCTTCGAGCACCTCCACTTCAATGGTTTCTGAATTAAAACTTCCGCAAACGCCCTCGATGGTTACAAAATACTCACCTGATTCAGCTACTTCAATGCTCTGGGTTTCTTCGCCATTAGACCACAGGTAGGCTTCGGCCTCTGAGGCAACAAGGGTCACAAATTCTCCTTCGCAGAAAATCACTTCTCCCAGGGCAGAAACTTGCGGGGTTTCGTCGGGTTCAAGTTCCACAAACACAGCCGGGGCTATTGCCGGGCAGCCCCCCTCCTGCGTAACAGTTACCGAATATGCACCTACGGCACCTACCTCAATGCTCTGTGTTTGGGCGCCGTTGGACCAAAGATAGCTTTCGCCCAAGGGTGCGGTAAGGGTAAGTGTTGAGCCTTCGCACAAAACTGCCGGGCCATCCACCTCAATGGCAATGGGTTGAGAAATACAAGTGTTCTCAATCACGGTGTATGTCTGGTTTCCTTCGAGGTCTTCAAAGATTTCAATAATTCCTGAAGGCCACTTAACAACCAATTCATCTACTTCGGTTTCCTGACCAAGACCGAAATGAACCTGGAATGAATTGTTGATGCCGTAGCTTTCACCTGAGCGCACCTCGCGGATTTGAATTCCCCACGGACCGTGAATTTCAACCCGTGCTCCTATGGCGTTGCGGTTGCTCACCGTACCTTCAAGGTTAAAAGCGATGTAGCTGTTGTCATTTCCTTCGTTGAGCCAGAGGATATCAGGATTGTTCATGTCGGGACTTACGTAACCATTTCCGTAGCTGGCATACACGTCCAAAAAGCCATCGTTGTTGAGGTCTCCTACCGCGAACGAATGCATGGTATCTGAGTAGGGAAACATGCCCGGCACAAGGGTAAAGGTTCCATCTCCATTTCCTTTGTGGTATCCGTGCACCCCGCCTGCGTATAGCACATCCACAAATCCGTCGTTGTCAAAATCTTTCATGATGCATTGAAGAAAAAAGCCTCCAATTTCCAAACCGCTGCCGGCGGTAATATTCGTAAAGTAGCCGTTTCCATCGTTCTCAAGCAGCATCAGGGTATTATCATGATTGGTGATCAGGCAGTCCATATCGCCGTCATTGTCAATGTCCGCAAAATCGGCTGTCCAGGATTGTGAGAATACCACCAGTCCACGTTCCAGGGCCTCATTGGTAAAGTTTCCGTTGCCATCGTTCATGAAGCACATGTTAACTCGGCGCGGATCGTTGGGGTTTGACACGCCCTGTCGACATTTGGCGATGTATAAATCCAGGTGTCCATCGTTGTTGATATCGCACCAAACGCTACCGTAATTACCGCTGTTATCAGAAGTTGGTACGGTTGCCATATCAATCCAATCGTTTTGAGGTACGAGTACTCCTTCGCCGTCGTTCCCCCATATACGACTCTCGGCGTCGTCGTGGCAGGCAAAGGCATCCAACCACCCGTCGTTGTTCATGTCGGCCATGTTGCAGCCCTGCATAAACATATTGCCCTGCGGAAGGCTGAGTAGCTGGCTTTCGCCCACTGCATCAATCATCAACAAATGAACGCCGTCGTAAGAGCCTCCTGAGAACACGTCGTTGTGCCCGTTGTTGTCCACGTCGCCAATGCACATTCCCCATTGGTTGCTGGATGATACCTGCCCGTAATCATAGAGCGTAAAGCTTCCGTCGGCATTCTGGTACTCGATTATCACTCTTCGGGAGAGGTTCATATGCACGATGTCATCAAGCCCATCGCCGTTCATGTCGGCTACACCTACACAGCCACCGCTGTTAAAAGTTTGATTCAGTAAATTGTTGGATGGGGCAAAAGTAGTTTGAGCCTGAAGCGCTGTACTCAGCAATCCGGCGGCCACGAGGGGTAAAAAAAATCTCATAAGGTTGGTTTTAGGGTTCAATCAATTATCGCCTTGCAGGGCTGTGCAAGGTACAATAATCAGTTGTAAAACCGACAAGCCCAAAACAGCCTATTCTTGCATTGCTGAATCAGTTGTTGCCAATAAGCTGAACAATCTGATCGGCAAGCTCTTCACCAATGCGGTCCTGTGCTTCCGCAGTAGCGGCTCCAATGTGGGGCGTTACTGAGATTCTAGGGTGATTAACAAGGTCTCCGCGGGGAGAGGGTTCGTTCTTAAACACATCCAGCGCAGCATAGGCTATCTTGCCACTTTCAATAGCCGTGAGCAAAGCATCTTCATCTACTACACCGCCGCGGGCAGCGTTTACAATGCGTACTCCATCTTTCATCTTCATGAAGGCGGCTGCGTCTAGAAGGGCACCTTCTTTTTGGGCAGGAACGTGAAGGGTGATAAAATCACTTGAAGCCAGAAGGGTATCCAAATCCACTTTTTTCATCTTAACCCGTACCGGATCAGCACCTTCAATATCAAGCGTAATGTAGGTGTCCTGGCCAAAGTGATCGGCCACAATCACCTTCATTCCACAGCCCAATGCATAACGCGCTGTGGCCTGACCGATTCGCCCAAAACCAATAATTCCAAGTGTTTTACCGCGCAACTCCACCCCTTTGGCGTAGGATTTTTTGAGTGCTGCAAAATCGGTTGTGCCTCTTCCCGGCATTTCGCGGTTGGAGAGGTGCATAAAACGCGCAATGGTGAAAAGATGCGCCATAACCAATTCGGCTACTGATTGCGACGAAGCGCCCGGGGTATTAATGACGTGAATTCCTTTGGAGCGCGCGTATTCCACGTCAATGTTGTCCATACCTACCCCACCGCGGCCAATGAGTTTGAGTCCCGGACAGGCATCAATCAAATCCTTGCGAACAGTAGTTGCACTTCGCACCAGCAGCGCCACGTAGCCTTCACTTTGAATAGCGGCAGCGAGCAAATCCTGCGGAACTGTTTCGGTTACTACTGTAAATCCGGCGCTTTCAAGTTTTTCTTTTCCAGCCGGCGAAATACCGTCGTTGGCTAAAATCTTCATGCTAAAAGATGTAATTGGGTTATACTTTGTTTTCGAGTTCGCGCATCACATCAACCAATACTTGCACGCTCTCAAGCGGAAGGGCGTTGTACATAGAAGCGCGGTAGCCGCCCACCGAGCGATGGCCTTTGATACCGCTGATTCCTGCCGCTTTCCACATGTCGTCGAAAGTACTTTGGTAGGCTTCGTTTTGAAGCACAAATGTGGCGTTCATTACGCTGCGGTCTTCCAGGGCAGTGGTGCCGGTAAAGAGCGGATTCCGGTCAATTTCACGGTAGAGCAATTCCGCCTTGGCGTTGTTGATTTTCTCCATTTCGTCAATGCCGCCAAGTGCCTGAAGCCACTCCAGCGTAAGCATCGAAACAAACACCGAAAACACGGGCGGAGTGTTGAACATGCTTTCCTTTTTGATGTGGGTTTCGAGGTTGAGCATATTGGGGAGGTCACGACCTGTTTTTCCGAGCAGCTCCGGGTTTACAATGTACACCGTGGCACCAGCCGGGCCTAGATTCTTCTGCGCTCCGGCGTAAATCATGGCAAAATCGGCCACGTTGATGCGCTTGCTGAAAATATCCGACGACATATCGCAGATCAGCGGCACCTCGGTTTTGGGAAAATCCTTGAACTGCGTTCCGAAGATGGTATTGTTGGAGGTAACGTGCAGGTAATCCACATCCCCGGGTACCGCCACATTTTTGGGAATGTAATTGAAGTTTCGGTCTTCAGAGCTGGCAACCACGTTTACCTCTCCTACCCGACCGGCTTCTTTGATGGCGTTGGAGGCCCAGGTACCCGTATTGATGTACGCGGCTTTCCCTGAGGTTTTCAGGTAGTTCAGGGCGGTAATGTAAAACCCGAGGCTGGCGCCACCTTGCAAAAAGAGGACTTCATAGTGTTCGGGTACGTTGAGCACCTCCTTCACGAGGGCTCGTGCGCGGTCCATCACCGCCACAAACTCTTTGCTGCGGTGCGACATTTCGAGAATGGATAGCCCTGTTCCGTTGAATTCAATCACAGCCTCAGAGGCTTTGCGCATCACGTCGGATGGCAATATACACGGGCCGGCGCTGTAGTTGTGGATTTTCATGGTGATTTGTTTGTCTTTATTGGCGTTTTACCACCGGCAAAGCGGCATAATTTGGGGCAAAGTTCACAAAATAATCGGTACCGGAAAGGTGGTGCGGATGGGTAAAGTTCTGTTAACGAAAACAGGACAAGCAACGAAAATACCAACACACTAAGTAGCTGATTATATGTCAGAAATCACAAAAGGTAAATTCTCCTTGTTGCGATCGTAGTAATCCAGCAGGTGTGCCTTCAATACTTCGTTCATTCTCATACCCTCAAATACTTCGAGCTTTACATCTTCGAGGTACTGTTCAAGTGTGGTGATTTGCTCAAAAAATCGGTTTTGAGATTCTTTTTTCACTGCCAGGAATGCGTTCATTACCTCCGAATCCTCGTCATCAAAACTGCTGAAAATGGCTTCATAACAAAAGGCCTCGAGCAGGGTGAAGTCCTTGTTCCAATTGGCTTCTTTCACGCCGTTCAGTCCCACGCATATATGGGTTGTAATGACGGTATCTTCCGAAACACCGGAGCAGAAAAAGAATTTTGAAGCCACCTCCATCAGCTCCTCCTGCAAAAAAGTCGCAGTCCTTTTCATAGCCGGATTTTCTATGGGTGCCAAAGCGGCCTCGAAGTAACCGGTGAGCTTTTCATCCTCAAGGTATTTGTTCAGGTATTGACGTTTGACTTCCACCGTGTCCGGATAGAGGGCGTTCAAATCCATGCGTGCTTGAAACGCATCGTGCTGGTGCAAAGCGGGAACGTTCATCAACAGGTAATCAAACCGCCGCGAATAGGGCTTCAGCGCGCTGTTGGGCTTCATAGCAGGCAGTGCGGAGACCGCCGGTTGGCCGTCGTTGTCGTAAACATGCAAGTCAATGAAAATATGCTCACTGAAAACGGATGGCTCTGTTTGACATGCGCACAGAGTGATAAGAAAAAGGGCATAGATGGGTTTCATGGCATCAAGGAGTGAGGTCAAATGTAAACCAAGTTTTGAAAAGAGGGCTGCTAAGATTTATTACGATACTTGTCATGGAGACCAATACCTTTAAAAATCTGCTCTTTGTATTTTTTTATGCGGTTGATTCTGGTTTGCGGTTGTTTGGCCTGCGAAAAGTGAATGAGGCAGGCCTGCCTGCGGCATGGCATCCGGTAAAAAGGCTAACCGCAAGGAACGCAATGCCCGCCCGCCTTCGGTGGGCGGGCCCGCGCAAGGAGCGCAACGAAAGTGGATTTCGAACCTGAAGTTTAGTCCAAAACAAGTTGACACCAGTCTGGCGCTTCTCGAAAAGGAAAAGCTGCCGTAAAAGTATCCCCACACAAATACCCATGGCCCTTCAATACATTGATGGCTTCCGGGTTCATATTCTAAATGCGTTTGCCCTGCCCTTTTTACAAGCGGCATCCCGTTGCCCACGGATTCCTTACCTTCGGATGGTCGCGACAGGTTGGCTGCGATCATCAATTCAATCCCTATGTGCGGACGCTACGTTACGGTTACCAAAATCAAGGAAATAGAGAGGCGCTTCAATGTTGCGGCGCCCAACCCTTCGTTGTACCTGCCCAATACCAATATCTCGCACGGGCAGCTCGCACCGGTCATCACCGACGACAAACCCCAGGAGTTGCAGTTTTTTCAATTTGGCTTTACTCCCTCGTGGGGTAAAAAGAATTTTTACATGGTGAATGCCCGTGCCGAGGGCGATCACAACCGCGAAAATGATCCCGACTACCGCGGAGCCATGGGCATTGCACTAAAACCGATGTTCCGCAAGGCCATCCGTTCGCAGCGCTGCCTGGTTATTGCCGATTGCTTTATTGAAGGCCCTGAAAAAGAAAAGCTCAACAAACCCTACGTGGTGTATTTGCGTAACGGTGAGCGCCCTTTTGCCATGGCAGGTATTTGGGACGAGTGGGTGAACCCCGATACGGGCGAGATCATCCACTCTTTCGCGATTATCACCACGGTGGCCAACAAATTGCTGCAGAAAATCGGTCACCATCGCTCTCCGGTGATTGTTCCGCGAGAGCATGAGACCCACTGGCTGAACCGCGATTTGGCACTTTCCGACGCTCTCAATATGCTGCAACCTTACCCCGCCGAAGCCATGAACGCTTACCCTATTGACCCGGCCATCAAGAACCCACGCGTAAACGGCATCCACCTGCTGCAACCCATCGGTGAGCGCGTAGAGAAGGAGTACGACTACGAAGTATATGACGAAATCAAGCTTTTTGGTATGGGCGAGTCTCCGGCGCGAAACAGAAGGAAGGAGGAAGGGAGAAATTAATTGCACTTGTGTTGTTGAATAACACAATACTTCTACCCCTGGTTTACCCTGCACTCAGAGCGGAAGTTTTAAAAAAACTCCTTGCCCATCCCAACTTTTTTACAGATATTGAGCTCAGAACCAATGAACATGCCGATATGAACTGCTAATACACAAGCGGTTGAGGTCTTAACGAAAGTAATTAAGCATTATCATCATGAGTTTTTCAAAAAAATTAACCGGTCTGTTCCTTATAGCTGGAGTCATACAACTCAACGCCCAACCTGATGGTTGGTCCAAAGTTCCCATGCCTTATGATTCTGTGGCTACACTGGGTGGGATGAGTGGGACACTCCACTATTCAGAAAATCTGGGCGCTGTAGTTGTAAGCACTGTAATTCATCACGGCACTTATGATGGGGGTGAAGGATTTGTGCTGGAGGGACAGCACT